>JASMKJ010000215.1 GCA_030749275.1 Acidimicrobiales bacterium | reverse complement strand
CGGTAAACGGTGGTCCCGCTGTGAGCATTTCATAGAGGACCACCGATAGTGAATAAACGTCACTTCTGGGGTCCGCCGGGTGCCCTTGGGCTTGTTCAGGGGACAGGTAGGTGGCGGTGCCCATCACCGATCCGGTCTGAGTCAAATTGTCAGAAGTGTTGCCTGTGAGAGCCCGCGCTATACCGAAATCGGTAACTTTTACCTGCCCGCCGGTAGTAACCAACACGTTTCCTGGTTTGACGTCGCGGTGGACAACACCGTTGCGATGAGCGAACGCCAATGCCGCTGCAATGTCGATTGTAATGTCCGCAGCACGGTCCGGATGCAGAGGCCCCTCAGCCCTAATGATTTCGGCGAGACTGCGACCTTCAACGTATTCCATCACGATGTAATACGTGCCCGCCTCTTGCCCCCAGTCATACACGCCGACAACGTTGGGTTGATTTAGATTCGCTGCGGCTTGTGCCTCCCGACGAAAGCGCTCAACAAACGACGTATCCGTCGCATATTCAGGGAACAAAACTTTGACAGCGACAGGTCTGTCCAAAAGTTTGTCCCTGCCCAAGAAAACCTCGGCCATGCCGCCGCGAGCGATGCGTCGATATAGCTCGTATCGTCCACTAAAAATAGGTCGGTCGTTGTCGGACATCGGCATCTCTGGAGGAACCATCAGGAACCCCCTACGTTAGAGCTTGAGAGGCGCAAAACAGCCTCAGTGATTCGTCGGGTAATGGCGGCGACATTGGCTCCGGCAGTCTGGTGATCGTCAAAGCTGTCATGCTCTAGAAGTACCGCAACAACGACCTCTGGCAGTGTCACCGGAGCTATTACCACCGCCCAAACGTGGTTGTCGAGGAACTGTGAGGCCACCATGCCACCGACTTCCATGCCACTAATCGAAAGATCCTGTGCAGTGCCATGACTAACATTTTGTGCAAGTAACTCCCTTAGCTCGGCAGCTGTTTCCTTAGAGATTGATTGACGCAACACCTTCGGGTCGAACTCTTGAAGAACTTTGCCGTCATGAGCCAATACCTTCTCCACAACCCGGGGCTGCATCCTGCTACCACCGTTGGCGACAGTGGCAAATAAGTGTGCAACCTGCAGCGGAGTGGCTTCGAGGCCCGTGCCTATCGCTGCGTGGGAGGCAGAGACATCCAACCGCGCCACTTGAGACACCCCTTTCGGACTTCCTTGCAAACGAATGGGACCAGTGCCACTCAGGCCCAGCCGTTGCGAAACATCGTTGAGCGTTGGTCTGCCAATTTCTTCGCCCAAAATCGCCCACCCGGGAAAGCAACCGGTGAGCATCAGTGACGCTACGTTCCCGCCACAGACTCCGTCTGTGTGCGTGATTACGCTTGAATCGTCAACCGGGGTGACGGCTTGTGATGGGGGCACGACGAAGCCACTCAACTTTTGTTCAATCGCGGCTGCGGCGGTGACAATGGTGAAGAGAGAACCCATTTCGCGACCCTGAAATTCTGCCCGATTAAGCAAAGGTTGCTCGGGGTCAGACAACAGGACTCCGTAATCGGTAGTCGCCGCAGTCAAATCATGTGAAGACAAATGGTTCGGATCAAAACCAGGCCCGCTCCACAGACCAAGCACAGAGCCGCTCGCCGGATCGATAACAACTGCGGCACCAACATGACCAGCCATAGCGGCTCTCGTGATTAATTGGATATCGTGCCGAATCGATATCTCTATTTGGCCGGTACGAGCTCGGTCGATAAAGAGGTCGCGGTTGTCTTGTATGCGAACTCCTAGGTCCTCTCCGGCAAGGAACGTGTTGTGGGTGCGCTCCAACCCTGAGCCACCGTTCTCGGCTGAAATGAATCCTCCAACATGGGAGTACAAGGGTCCATAAGGGTATTGACGTAAACGCTTTTGTTTGCTGCTCACTGCCACGGTCTGCGCCACGATTTCGCCATCGGCAGTTCGAATTGAACCTCTCGGCTTGTCAAAGACCAACGTGATCTCTCGGCTGTTTTGGGGATGGTCTCGCAGGTTGTTTGCGTTGAGGACTTGGACTATCTCGAGACGGAAAAACAAAAGCCCGTAGATGACAAGAAATGCAACGCCAACCTGGGTTAAGCGGCGAGTCACTTGCCACCTCGCGCCGGCAGAGTGACTTGCGGAAGCACCTGAGTTCGATCAGAGATGAAAGGAACGGCCTCGGAAATTCTCAACAGGAGAACCAATGCAAGGTTGCAGGTAACCAATACGGATCCGTTAAAGGCGACAAACGGCAATGACGAACCAGTAGGGGGCAGAAGCCGAAGTGCGACAGCGATAGCGGCCCATGCTTGACTGCCGAAAAATATCGTGATGCCGGTGGCTAAAAGGCTGTCAAATTCGCGTCGAGCAGCGGTAGCGAGCCGCAGCCCAATCCCTACGAGAAGCAAATAGCTCGACAAGATAGCGACACCACCTATGAAGCCGAGTTCTTCTGCAATTGGTACGAAGGCAAACTGATCAGTCGCAGCAGGCACCCAGTCCGCAGAACCGCCCCCGGGTCCAGTCCCAGTGAGACCACCGCCAGCCAGAGCAAACGATGAGCGGGTGATCGCCGCACCGAACTCAGCATTCGACCAGGGATCGACCCACGCAGCAAAACGGTTTTGGAGTTCAGTGATACTCCCAAATGCGATAGCTATCGACCCGCCGACAGCCACCAAGTAAATAGTTAGGTCCACCATCCGCCCAACCGCCACCCACCACATCGAGACGAATACGGCAAAGGTCACAAATGCCAGACTCATGTCGCACTGAAAAATGATGATGATCGAGGTGGCTAACCAACCACTGACCAAGGGAAGGAATCGAGACGGGTCGCCATCCAGCCGCTCTATCTCACCTAAATGTTCAGCGGTGTTGCGAAACCGGTAGTTGGTTAACCAGACAGCAAAAAAAACCACCAGACACAGAATTCCCAATTGTTGCGGTGCTAGGTGGACAGGACCCAGATCGAATACTTGAGACCCAACCGTCTGCTGTGAGTTGGTGGTGAAGATCGCGGGGATGATCAAGAATAAGAAGCCGAAGGTCCCGATGTATGCGGGTGCTTTCTGCAGTAAAGCAAGGTCGCGAAGACCGGCCAACACCAAAAGAAATCCGCATGTGGCAGCCAAACTCCAACCGAAGTGGCGTGCTGCTGAATCAGGATCAATTCTGAGCATGAAAGCAAAACCGAGACCCTGCAACAACGCGCTGATTGGGAACAACAGGCCGTTGGAGGTTGGAGCCCATCGTCTCAACGCCAGATGGCTGATGGCCCAAAGAGTTAACAGGCCGACCAAATATGGGACCGCATCCCAACCTATTGCAACCCCCTCGCCAACAGCTGCTATCACGACGGTGGCAATGGTGATGAAAGCAGCGAGGAGTAGAAGGGTGAGTTCAACTATTCGTTGGTTGTTCACGCTAGTTACCGTCCCCGGCGTTGACCAAGCGACCCCGGAGGTTGGCTACGAAAGACTGAGCCTCCGAGAGAGTCGACATATGGCCGCTGTTGGTGAGGCGGGAACGATCGGTATCGGTGAGTTCAAATACTTGAATTTCTGTCCATTCTTCCAGGGTCGGTTCGAACCAAAGCAGACCACCGGAACGACCCTTTTGGATTACTACATGATTGGCAACTACGTCTAGGTGGTAACCCGAACGGGCATACCATCCGATCGTCGTCACCATCACAGCGCTCGTGACCACCAAGACCAATGCGATTAAAGCCGTCCCGAGAGAGATACCGACTTGGTCATACAGCCAGCTTCGTTGTTTGACCGTGGAGGTGCGGGCTCCTACCTGAAAGGTTTCGTTAGAAGCTGATTCCGGGGAACTTGGAGGTTCAATTACTGGGTGGCTTGAATCCTCAATGTCATCTTCTGTAGCTGCCGGGGCATCATCGTTGGTGGGGTGGGATTCTGCTTGGACGTCCACGATGAGCACAGTTGAGTTGTCTCTGCCGCCGTGTTCGTTCGCCAACGCGACAAGCGCTTTTGCGGTGGTGGCAGCGTCTTCTCCGTTGGCAAGTTGCTCGGCGATTTCGCGGTCATCAAGCTCGTTTGTCAGACCATCGCTGCACAACATGTAGCGGTCACCGATAACAGGCTCCAGTGACCATTCATCAATTTCGACGTCGGCGTTGACCCCAATCGCGCGAGTCAACATGTTCCTATATGGATGAACGGCCGCGGCCTCATCGTCGATTTCGCCTCTGCGCACAAGTTCCGCGACGTAACTGTGGTCGTCAGTGATCTGTTCGAGTTCATCAGCGTGGTAGCGATAAACCCGCGAGTCTCCGACATTTAAAACGACAAACTGATTCCCTTCTCCTAGTTGGCTTATGGCCAACACGGTCAGGGTCGTACCCATTCCGTGAAGCTCAGGTTGATTAATAGCGGTGTCATGCACGAGTCGGTTCGCGTCGGCTACGACATCGCGGAGTTCGTTGGCGCTGTTCCGTTCCGCTTTTGCAACCGCGCGAACAGCCAAGTTCGCCGCGACTTCGCCCCCCTGGTGTCCTCCCATGCCGTCGGCAACAACAAACAAACCCCAGTCCGCGTACATGGCGTCCTGGTTGTTGGCACGCACCCGACCTTGATCGGTAGCGCCGCCCCAGGAGAGCCGCAGCCGATGTGAACGCGGGTCACTCACGACATCACCTCAAAGACAGTTGACCCGACTTGCACGTGATCACCAGTGCGGAGACTCGTTGCTGAGGAAACTTTTTGTCGGTTGAGGTAGGTGCCGTTGGTGGACCCCAAATCTTCCAAGACGTGTTCGCCTTCGCGTCGAAAAATACGGGCGTGAATTTGACTGGCGTAGCTGTCATCAATGGTGACTTCACACGTTGCTGCCCGACCGATAGTTATCTCTCCGGTGAGGTCGTGCCGCTGGCCGTTCAACGTTTCGGGAGTTCTCACTATGAGAACGTTGGCCGGTCGATAATTTCTGACGAAGGGGTTAGTGCGGGACCGTGTATCGCGGGTTGGTCTTATCCCCACCCACACAGCTCGAATGACCCGGAACAGGAACAGGTGGATGAGAATCAGGAGAAGAATCGTCAGCAATCGTACGAGTTGGGGTGACATCAGATGACCTCTACCCGCAGTTGGTGATCACCGATGCTGACGATGTCAGCATGCAACAAACGGTGGTTATCAATCGCGACACCGTTCACAACAGTGCCGTTGGTGGACCCCAGATCAACAATGAACAACCCGTGCTGATCCGCTCTGATTTCTGCGTGATGCCGACTGACATTGGATCCGGCAAGAACAACGCCGCAGTCATCATTTCTCCCGAGCAATTGAGGCGTTGTTATTGAAATTCGGAGGCCGTCAGATGTCACCAGAACAGCTTCATCCCCAATGGGTGCGTCACGGAACTCTCCTGACACATCACAACGCCCGGTGCGAAACCTGGGGTTTGTCGCAAAGTCGATGGAAAAAGGTCCGGTGAAACCGACATCCCTTAAACGCGCATGGGTGTGAGCCACTTCAATGAGTTGACGACGAAGCATTTCCTCGGCATTGCCGAACCGGTCCCGGTCTTTCTGGGAAAATGCGATGATCAGATGATTGGGAACAATGACGTGCCCGTGAGTATCGCTGGTTCGTTCCCGATCGAGGAGACGATTTACTTTGTACCCCAGCGTCATTGGGCTGATCGGAGTCCGAAGCATGCGAGACAAAGCTCCGCGTATAGCGTTGGATGTGCCTTTGAAACCCATTGTCACTTGAGTGTAGGACCGCCTCCCCAAGGTCGGGGGTCGCCTGGGTTGAACGCGGAACATGAGGGCTGCGGAAGAAAGTTCCTTGGCAGCTACCCTAGGCCGTTCAAATTGGCGCGAGTGGCGGAACTGGCAGACGCGCAGGCTTCAGGTGCCTGTGCCCGCAAGGGTGTGAGGGTTCAAGTCCCTCCTCGCGCACCACAAAGGCACGACCGCAGATCGAGGCCTGTGCCGTTCAGTGTCAGCCGGGAGAAGAGACTGAGGATCAACTAACGACTTCACCCCCGGTCGGTTCAGATAGCTCCCTCTAAAAGCAACAAATACTTTTTTGCTTCTAAGCCGCCCGCGAAACCGGTAAGAGATCCATTGGTCCCTATGACCCGGTGGCAAGGAAGCACTATAGAAACAGGATTCTTGCCATTGGCGGCGCCGATGGCTCGCACCGCTTTAGGACGGCCAAGATGTTGTGCTTGCTGTTTATAGGTCCAGGTAGCGCCGTAGGGGATTGTTGCCAGAGCTTGCCACGCAGCTCGCTGGAAATCAGTGCCCTGCAAGTCGAGTGGCAGATCGAAAACAGTTCGTTCTTTGGCGAAATATTGCTGAAGTTGAAGTGCCGTTTCGTTCAGGACAGGGTCGCTAGTTGACGCGGTTAACTCCAGTGGAAGAGATACCCGACCCTCATCATCAGGCCACAAGACAGCGCGAAGCCCGGTCCCGGTAGCGACAAGGGTGAGGTCGCCTGTAGGAGTCGACAGTGTCTGAAACAAATGAGGCGGACTCATCAGCTACTCCTAGGAACTTCCGGTGGCTGCCAGAGATGTTGAGCGGCCCATGAACGGAACGGCGTCCAGACTCTAGCTTTGGTCTCCAGTTGCTTCGGGTCGAGTTCCTGTTTTGCGAGCCTGTTCAGCGATCGGAGTACTCCCAGGTCAGATGACGGCATCACATCGTCGTGGCCAAATACCCGCATGGCTGCGACCATGGCAGTCCACGGGCCGATACCTGGTAGAGCGCGCCACTGTTCCTCCATGTCGCCTAGGTCTTGTGATGACTTGAAATCAATGATGTCGTCAGCTACTGCTCGGCTGAAGTTTCGTATCGTCAATTGCCTCTGCTCTGTGAGCCCCATTTCCCTCAGGTCGGCCTCCGCGAGAACTTCAGGGGAGGGAAAGATCCGGTTCAAACCAGATCCAGTCGGAACCTCCTGCCCCAACCGGACTGCTATCCGCCCGCTGATGGTGGTCGCAGCGGCTACAGAAATCTGTTGACCGATAATGATCCGAATTGATGTTTCGAACGGGTCCCAACACCTCGGAACCCGAACCCAAGGACGTTCCGCTACCAAACGACCAATAAGCGGATCCTGAGAAAGGTGCGTGACAGCAAAGGAGGGGTCCTCGTCTACCGCGAATAGGTAACGAAGACGCTCAAGGTCCTCGATGAGGTCGTCGTCGCTTGGCGATGTCACTGTGACTTTGAGGTGGTGTCCGTCATCGGCGTCTTCGACTTGTAGAACCCGGGGAATCCCAGCCCGAAACGTGACTCGGGAATAGGTGTTGCCTTCAACATGTTCGACCCCGGGAGTCGTTCGTGGCCTTAGGTGGTCAAGCAATTGTTGGAAACAATACGGCTGGACATACTCCACCAATATTTCCCGTCCGGTTCCTGGGGTCGCTCGGATGTTCACACCTCCAGTATCCGATGAATTTTCTCGCCGGTCAGCGCGGAATCGATATAGACGGTTGATGTGCTATCGAACCGGCTGTTTCCAACCATTGAGGTAGGTCACCTCATCAACGGAGCGCCTTGGTGCGGGATGAAAAGAATCACCGGTGTAAAAGGCCACTGGCAACAACGCGCACTGACTGACCGTCGAGGGGACGCCTAGAAGATCAGCGATCTTCTCCTCATGCGCGAGATGGAATGTTGTCCAGGTGGAACCGAGACCGCGGGCTCTCGCTGCAAGCTGAAAGCTCCACACCCCCGGCAGCACCGAACCCCACCAGCCACCTGCGGAACCCTCTTCGTTTTCACCGTTGGGTGGACGATCGAGTCGTAAAGGAATGACCATGGCCGGAACTTCGTGCATGTGATCGATGAGGTGGATCGAGGAATCGATGACCCGGGTGGTGCGTTCGTCGGTGCGGATACCTTCACTTGCCGCCAGATAGGGGCGCCCCACTTCGGCGTAGTAGTGGGCGATTTCTGCTTTCAGTTCGGGGTCGGTGACAATGATCCACCGGTTGCGTTCCAGGTTGCCGCCAACCGGGGCATGGCCCGCCACTTCTATGCAATCCAAAAGTAGATCTAGTGGGACTTCTCGGTTGAGGTCCAAACGTTTCCTAACTTGTTTGGTTGTTGTGAGTAGGCGATCTATTTCCGCTAAGTCGAAATCTGTCATCGGAACGACGGTATCCCAGTGATTTCTTGACCGAGAATCAAGCCGTGGATTTCTTCTGTTCCCTCGTAGGTCATAACACTCTCCATGTTGTTGGCGTGACGCATAGGGCTGTATTCGGTACTGACTCCGTTCGCGCCCATCATTGCTCGAGCGGTTCGTGCAGCGTCGATTGCGACCCGGCAGTTGTGTCGCTTCGCCATTGAGATGTGATACGGGCGAATGTTGTGGTCCTCTTTAAGGCGCCCGAGGTTCATGGCCTGAAGGTTCGCGTTGGTCATTGCGGTCAACATGTCAGCAAACTTGATTTGATTGATCTGAAAACTCGACAACGGTTTACCGAATTGGGGGCGTTCCTGCTGGTAGTCCAACGCTGCGTTGTAACAGTCCCGAGCGACTCCGACTGCGCCGAACGCTATGCCGTAACGGGCTTCGCTGAGGCAACTCAACGGCGCTCCGATGCTCGTCGCGTCGGGAAGGCGCATGGATTCAGGCACCACAACGTCGTCCATGTAGAACTCTCCGGTGACTGAAGCTCGGAGAGACAGTTTGTTCTGAATTTTGCGGGCTTCGAATCCTTCTGAGTCTGTTGGAACCAAAAATCCTCGGAAACCGTCATCGGTGTTGGCCCACACGATGGCGAGGTGGGCGATTCCGGCGTTCGTGATCCATCTTTTGGAGCCGTTGAGGATCCACTCATCGCCGTCGCGTTTAGCTCGTGTCGCCATCGAGGACGGGTCGGATCCGTGGTCTGGTTCGGTGAGTCCGAAACATCCGATGATTTCGCCGGCGGCCATCTTTGGCAACCACTCCTCTTTTTGTTCCTCAGACCCGTATCTCCAAATGGGGAACATGCACAAGGATCCTTGTACCGACACGAAACTTCTGAGTCCGCTGTCACCGGCCTCAAGTTCTCGGCAAGCAACCCCGTATGCCATTGCTGACGCTCCGGCGCAGCCGTACCCGTCGAGATGCATCCCCAGCAAACCCATATCGGCGATGGTGGGTACCAGTTCCATTGGGAATGTGCCGGCTTCGAAGTGCTCAGCGACGAGCGGTTTGAATTCGTTCTCAACGAATTTGTTGACTGTGTCACGAATCATCTGCTCGTCATCATTGAGGAAGGCATCCAGGCCGTAAAAATCTGAAAGGTCTGTCATACAGGCCAGTATGTCGTCCCAACAGCCGTGGCTGCTATTCCGACGCCACAACTTTTTGGTTAACTTGTCGCAACAGGCCGATCTTCGCTGTTGCTCCACTGAGACCACGAACCTGCGTACAGCCGGGCCTGACCCAATCCGGCACGCTCAAACGCCAACAAGTTGTGGCAGGCACTCACCCCGGAGCCGCAATACATCACAGTCGACTGGCCGTCGGTACATCCCGCGGCTTGGAACCGTTCCCGTAGTTCTTCGGGGGAGGCAAAAAAGCCGTTGTCGGAGAGGTTGTGAGCGAACGGAAGATTGATTGCGCCGGGGATGTGTCCTGCTTTGGGATCAACTGGTTCATTTTCACCGGAGAACCGATCGGGGCTGCGCGAATCGATGAGCACTTGAGTTGAATCGTTTCCAGCATGCGCCGCCACGTCGGCATCGGCGAACAAATCACTGGGCCATTCACGTATCGGGTGGTCAACTGCGTCTCGGACGTGAGGAAACACATCGAGTTCACCAGCCCATGCCTGCAAACCCCCGTCGAGCAGCGCCGCGTCGTGACCAAGAACACGGAGCATCCACACCAGCCGACCCGCGGACATGCCTCCGCTGTCGTCGTATGCGACAACCGGATCGTCGTGGCCAATGCCGAGTGACCCCAAACTTGCGGCGAATGAAGCGGCCGCGGGTATGGGATGACGACCCTGTGTCTTGCGGGGAAGTGTCGCTAAATGTTCATCAAGGTCAACAAATATTGAACCGGGAATGTGACCTTCGTTGTACTTCTGGCGTCCCGGTGTGCGGTCGAGATACCAACGAACGTCACAAAAAACGATGTCGCTACGTTCGGCGACTTGATCCAAAGTGACGATGGGTGGGAGAGGGTGGGTGGTCATTGTCCGCCGAACATCATCAACCACTGCTCTTCTGATTCCGGTTTGAAGACGTAGTTCATTTCTCTTGTCATCCCCATCGTCGCTGACGAATGAAACGAGTAACGATGACCGGGGAACAGGACAGTGTCGTCAGGAACTTTCGCCAAGGTGTGATGAAGGGAGTGATACATGGCTGTCGCATCGCTTCCAGGTAGGTCCGTTCGTCCACAACCTTCAAGGAAAAGTGTGTCACCTGCCACCAAGGTTCCTTCGACCAGAAAACATTGACTCCCCGGGGTGTGTCCGGGAGTGTGCAGGAAGTCAACGCGGACATCCCCCACCATTATGTGATCTCCCGGTTGATGAACCGCGAGGTCGCTGTCGCTGACCTCGGTCACCTTTTTCACCAAATCGGCTTCTTCTGCCTGAACATGAACTTTGGTGCCTTTGATGTCGAGGAGTTCCCGGACACCTTGAATGGTGTGGCCCATCATTGAGCCACCGACATGATCAGGGTGGTAGTGGCTGGCGAGAACCCCTGACAGTTGCATCCCGTCATGGTCAAGAATGTCCAATATGTCGCTCACCCCGTACGCCGGATCGACAACCACGGCGTCGCGGGTTTCCCGGTCCCCGATGAGGTACACGAAGTTCGCCATCTGAGCGGCGATGGGGTCTTCTTTCGCGAAATCTCGTCCCGAAAGAAGCTGACGAAAATAGAACCGGTGAGTGGTCATGACGACAAGCGTACCGATGTGCAGAAAACGTCACCGATTGAAGCGACGACGAACCATTTTTGTTCATCTCACAAGGCATCATGGTGTCAATGAACTTTCACCCGTTTGACCGCCAATGAGAAACAGAATTCTTCGTTTCCTCACCTATGGCGCAGTGGGTGTCGTCACGGGTCTGATTGTTGCTGGCGTTGTGGTGCTAGCTGAGAAGGTGTTGCTCGAAGACATCCTGCATCGCAGCCTGTGGCAACAAGCATGTGCCCCCGCGTTGGGACTGTGGATAGCGGTACTTCTGTTACGTCGCTCCGATTCAGGGCATCCGTTGTCTCCGTCAACTTCAGAGGAGTACATACGCGGGTACCACAACAAGTCCTACACACTGAAAGTCGTTCACCTTCCGTTCCGTTTGCTGGCCGGTATAGCCACAGTCGGGATGGGCGGTGCAGCCGGTCTTGAAGGACCCGCCATTTATGCCGGTGCGACGACCGGGTCAGCTATCCAACGGCGGCTGTCCTGGTTGTTCAGGGACAAAGACGGACAAGCACTGCTTGTGGCGGGGGCAGCTGCGGGTGTGAGCGCAGTTTTCCAAGCACCAGCAACGGGTGTGTTGTTTGCGTTGGAGTCCCCATACAAAGGTGACTTGGGGCGGAGGGCTCTGCTCCCAGCGCTGCTGTCTAGCGCGTCGAGCTACGTCACGTTCGTGTTGGTTAGCGGATTGGACGACGATCTGCCGTTCGAGGTTCGGACCGATCTGGTGCGGGTCGGTTTCGGGCAACGGGAACTCCTTGGCGCAGCCATCGTCGGAGCCTTGTGCGGTGTTGCTGCGATGGTGTTCAGCAGAGCCATCAAAGGTGCCAAACAGGTGCAGCGAACCCGACCGTGGTGGATGCTTGCCGGAATCGGGAGTTTGGTCGCGGCCGGTCTCGTCGTGTTGAGTGACGTGCTGTTCGACGCGCCGCTGTCGATGGGTCCAACCGCTGAAGGTCAAGTACTTCGATGGGCACTCAACCCAGATGAAACACTGCCGATGCTGGGGATGCTGCTCGCAATCAGACTGGTTGCTACCTCTACGGTGATCGCAAGCGGTGGGGTAGGTGGAGTGTTCATCCCCCTTGCCGTGCTGGGGTTACTCATTGGCCGCATTGTTGGTGGCTGGATCGACGTTGGAGTCCAATCCATGGCCTTCTTCCCGTTCATCGGAGTGGCAGCATTCCTAGCCGCGGGGTACCGCACCCCGCTCGCCGCGGTGATGTTCGTCGCCGAATCAACCGGTGCACCGTCGTTCGTTGTTCCCGGCCTCATCGCGGTTGCTGTCAGCCAGGTGGTTGTCGGCAGTTCCTCGGTGTCGGACTATCAGCGAGAC
>JASMKJ010000214.1 GCA_030749275.1 Acidimicrobiales bacterium | reverse complement strand
ATTAAAGGCACTTGTAGCCGCCTTGGTCATTTCTATGGTTGCAATCGGTTGTGGCTCTGAAGTGGACGAGAGTACTGCTCCTGCCACAACGGCTGCCCCTGCCACAACGGCTGCTGCTGCAGTTGGGCCGATTGGGGTCGCGATGCTGCTCGGTGCTGGCACTTGTGGGGACGAGGGTTATTTCCTCACGCATTGTGAGGGCCTCGAAGCGATTGGGGCTATGGATGGAGTGGAGTGGACTGCATTTGAGGAGTTCGTTCCTTTTACTGAGGAATACACACAGCTCACGGAGCAGTACATCGCTGACGGTGCCGATGTTGTGATTGATCCGTCAGCAGCCGGTGACCTCTTCTTGGATGGGTGTTCTGGTATGGGGGTTGTCTGTTTCCAGACGTACGGCCTTCCAGACGCTGACGGCAATATCCCTGACGATGTCGTGGCTTACTACCCACGGCATTGGGAATCCGCTTACCTGTCGGGCGTCGCAGCTGGGCATGTGACAGAAACCGGCCACCTCGGATACGTGGTTTCGTTCGATGTTCCTCTCATCGTCGCAAACGCAAATGCGTTCCTCATGGGCTGCCAATCTGTCCGAAGTGACTGCATGCTCAGCACGGTGACGATCAACTCTTGGTTTGATCCACCGCAGGAGGTCGAAGCCTCCAACGCTTTGATCAACGGCGGCGCTGACGTCCTCTTCGGCTTCATCGACGACGCTTCGGTGATCGCAACGGCAGAAGAGCGCGGCGTCTGGGCCGTCACGATGTTCAAAGACATGCGCCGCTTCGGCGAGAACGCCTACCTGACTTCTGCCCTGATGAACTGGGACGACTTCTACACAGAGGAGGTCGGAAAGGTTCCCAACGGCACATGGACTGGTGGACGCCTAGAGCTGTTCGACCTTGGTGTAGGCCATGACATCGATTCATTCGGAGCCACCGTTCCTGAGGACGCGCAAAGCGCAACGATGGCTGTGCGCCAACAGATGCTCGACGGTTCCTTCAACCCATTCGTCGGACCTATCTACGACACCAACGGAGAAATGCAGATTGGTGCCGGAGAAGCACTCACGGACGACTTCATCTACTCCAAGTGGGATTGGTACATCGAAGGCGTCGGGTGAGGTTTGGTTCAAAAGAGTGTTTCACGGCAAATAGGCCCTACATAGACAACACTGGTGCGGGGGAACTCCGAAATCGAGAGTTCCCCCGGCCAGTGGGCCGGGCTGGACGGGCAGTAGGCCCGGATTCAAAGGATGGTCCTGCCCTTGAAAGGATCATTTACCTGGTGAGGGGATTTAGGAAATGATTGTCGAAGACAACGCCCCACGGTCGGCGATAGCACCCCTCGTGGAGATGCGTGAAGTCACCAAACAGTTTGGCAGTTTGACAGCAGTTGACCGCGTTGACCTGGACATTCATGCAGGTGAAGTCCATGCAATCCTTGGTGAGAATGGTGCGGGAAAGACAACACTCATGAATGTCCTCACAGGCCTCCTCAAGCCTGATTCAGGTCGAATATTCCTTGATGGATCAGAAGTCTCCATCTCTTCGCCGCGGAAGGCACTTGAACTGGGAATCGGTATCGTCCACCAGCACTTTCGCCTAGTTGAGAACTTTACTGCTGCCGAGAACCTCCACCTCGGCTGGAACGAAACACCTCGACTCGCGGGGAACAAGGATCTCATAGACCGGACACATGCCCTGGCAAAGCAGTTCAACCTTGACGTTGAACCCAACGCCCGGATCTGGCAGTTATCCGTTGGCGAACAGCAGCGTGTTGCAATCTTGCGCACACTGTCACGCGGAGCCCGAATCCTGATACTGGATGAACCAACTGCAGTTCTAACTCCAACCGAAGCCGGGCGACTATTTGAAATGCTTCGCGGCCTCGCAGACAGCAGTAACCGTGCGGTGATCTTTATTTCCCACAAGTTGGACGAAGTAATCGCTGCTTCTGATCGGGTAACAGTCCTCCGAACAGGTAGTCGTGTCAACACACTGAGAACGGTTGACTGCAATCAAGAACTTCTAGCAGAGATGATGATCGGTCGACACCTAGACGCCCAACCTGCTCCACCTTCCATGGATTTGGGTCCGGCAGTACTGGTTGGAAAAAGGATCGCAGTCAGAAATGACCGCGGAGTTACTGCACTGGAAAACCTCGATCTTGAACTCCGATCAGGCGAAATCGTCGGAGTAGCGGGAGTCGCCGGAAATGGACAACGAGAGTTATCTGAAGTTCTCACAGGGTTGCGTTCTATAGATGCCGGACAGATTTTCGTGGGCGATCAAGAACTAACCAATGCGGACTCAGCAGATTTTCTTCGGGCCGGAATAGGCCACATTCCCGAAGACCGCTATTCCTCTGGCCTTGTCTCATCCGAATCTATCGAACACAACGCCATTCTTCGCGCCTTTCGGGACCCACCAATCCGACGGGGCCTATTCCTTAGCCCAGCAGATATCAAGGACCATGCAGAACAGTTGGTCAATAGGGTCAAGATTTCAGTTAGAGACCTTAAGTCTAGTGTCCGAGCACTTTCCGGCGGAAATGCGCAGCGATTACTCACAGGACGTGAGATTGCTGCTGCATCAAAGGTACTCGTGGCCGTCCACCCCACGCGAGGACTTGATGTCGGGGCGGCTGAGGCAGTTCGCCAAGTACTACTCAAGGCCCGAGATTCAGGAATTGGGATACTCCTAATCTCTGAAGATCTTTCAGAGTTGCT
>JASMKJ010000213.1 GCA_030749275.1 Acidimicrobiales bacterium | reverse complement strand
AAGCAGCCCGAGCGTTTACCAATCGACCCTCAATCATCAAGATCGAAGGCAGCTATCACGGTACCTATGACCACGCGGAGGCGAGCCTCGGATCGGATCCATCGAATTGGGGTGCCCCTGATCGTCCGGTAACTATTCCTTACTCGGCTGGTACTCCCGGATCACTAGCTGACGAAGTTGTCGTTGTTCAGTTCAATGACGTTGGTGGTGTCAGTGAAGCCATACAAAGAGTCGGATCTCGATTAGCGGCCGTCCTGCTCGATCCAATGCCTTCGCGAGTAGGTATGCCCGCACTAGAACCGCTATTTGCCGAAGCAATAAGAACCGGCACTCGCGACGTCGGAGCGTTACTCATCCTCGACGAAGTAATTTCGTTTCGACTAGGAGTCGGCGGCGCCCAGTCGATCCACAACATAGAACCCGATCTGACCGCTTTAGCCAAAATCATCGGCGGCGGGTTTCCCGTCGGGGCGATAGGCGGCAGGTCTGATGTCATGGACGTCTTTGCTGCTGTGAAAGGAAACCGTGCCGCCGTGCCATCGGGGGGCACCTACACAGCTAATCCGATAACGATGACCGCCGGTTTCGCGTGTATGGGACAACTCGACCAATCGAGCTTCGATCGGCTTGACCAAATCGGAACTCAAGTTCGTGAAGGCTTAACGGAACTGTTCGAAACTCGATCACTCAATTGGCATGTCACAGGTGCCGGCTCACTCTTTCGAATACATCCGCACCAAAGGACAGTGAACAGTTATCGAGACGCTCATCTCGACAGTGACGAAGTTGCTCTCATGGAGTTGTTTCAGCGCCAGCTACTTGAGCGCGAGGTGTACTTCAGTGGCTACGGAATGGGTTGTCTGAATCTAGCTACGTCCGACAGAGACATTGAACATCTCCTAGAAGCCACCGATCACGCTCTCACAATCGTCAACAGTTAAGAACAACTACGGTCTGTATATGTCCACCGACTTAATGCTCAAGACCGCTGAAGAGTTATCCCAACTGATACGGACCACAAGTGTTAGCGCCCAAGAACTACTAGGTGAGGCAATTGCGCGATATGAGGCGTTCAATCCCAAGGTCAACGCCATCACGGAACATCGGATCGAAGAAGCTCAAAAGGCAGCGCACAATGCGGACGAAGCGACAGCGCGCGGTGAGTTAACTGGTGTTCTGCATGGCCTTCCAGTAACGATCAAAGAGGCATACGACTGGATAGGGACGCCTTCAACATGGGGCAACCCCGAATGGCTCGACAATTTCCCTCATCGCAATAGTCCTTCGGTTCAGCGTCTGTTGGATGCTGGGGCGATCATCTGGGCGAAGACCAATGTGCCTTTCATGTTGAGTGACTGGCAATCCTTTAACGAGATCTACGGCTGCACCAATAACCCGTGGGACCTCGATAGAACTCCGGGAGGTTCGTCTGGTGGTTCTGCGGTGTCCCTCGCCACCGGAATGTCTGCATTGGAAATTGGAAGTGATATCGGTGCATCAATTCGCAATCCCGCCCACTACTGCGGTGTCTTCGGCCACAAACCAACAATGGGATTGATTCCCCAAACCGGCCATGTGGCGCCCGGCGTCGAAACCGAAGTCGATATCGCCGTTATGGGTCCCTTGGCGCGTAGTGCCAACGATCTCGATCAAGCCCTATCGGTTCTTGCCGGACCGGACGGTTTCGATGCCAATGGTTACATGGTTCAGCTTCCAGAAACTCGCCAAGAATCTCTTAGCGACTACCGGGTCGGCGTGCTTCTCGACACCCCTGCGTGCGCGACCTCAACAACGCTTATCGCCCACCTAGAGCACACCATTGACAGCCTCGCCACCCTAGGAGTCAACGTCTCTTCAACTGTGCCTCAGATCGACCAGAACGAATTCTTTGAGAACTATCTCCTCCTACTTAGAGCAGCGACCGGGGTATCAATCACCGAAGAAGCGTTTGGTGACGCCCGACCTGGCCACGAAGGGTGGGAGCGAGGCGAGCGAACCTATAGAAACCTGGTTGATCACGCATCGCACATGACGCATCGAGAATGGTTCGCCCTTCACCAACAACGAGAGCGTTACCGCAGAGCATGGGCCCAGTTCTTTGAAGACTTCGATCTTCTTCTTTGCCCAGCCGCAGCCTCCACGGCATTCGTCCACGACCATCAGGGAGAACGCGCCGACCGGACCATCGACGTGGACGGTACGCAAGAACCAGTAGTTGACCAGTTGTTTTGGGCGGGCTGGAGTTGCGGTGTCTATCTGCCCAGCACAGTTGCACCAGTAGGGCTAGTCGATAATTTGCCCGTGGGGTTGCAAATAGTCGCTCCACACCTGCACGACAGACGTTCCATACATTTCGCATCACTTGTTGAACGCGAACTCGGTGGCTTTGTCGCCCCGCCCGGATACGAGAGAATTTAAGGCTAGGCGACAAGTAACGCTCGCTTCTGGCACTCTGTTAAACCGTGGAAGACCCAATCAACGAACTACTCGATTTACTAGCGCTCGCTGAAGAGGAGAGCTCATCTTTTGTTGGGCCGGGGTCGGGCCATGACGAATTTGGTTTGTTCGGCGGACATCAGCTTGCCCAAGCTGTGGTTGCCGCATACCGATCCGTCGACAGTGAACGTCGGCTCCACTCCATTCACGCCTTCTTCTTGCGCGGCGGTGACGGCAATCAAACCATCACTTATGAGGTGGAGAACATCCGTGACGGACGTACTTTCTGTCAACGAAGAGTGAACGGATCACAGAACAACAAACAGATTTTTGACCTCACGGCGTCGTTCCACACACCCGAAACCGGATCAGGTGAAATTTCTCCGGCTTGGCCCCAAGACGTTCAGCCACCGGAAGGACTCCCTACGTTTGAAGAATGCATGGAGCAGGTCGGCCCCATATTTGGTGAACAATGGTCAGAAGGGCCCCGGCCTGTTGAATATCGAATCGAACATGCCCCCTGGGCACCCGCCGGACCATCCGAACAGGGGGGCATCAACTTCTGGTTTCGAGCCCGACAACCCCTACCTGACGACCCTCAAACTCACGCCGCGATTTTGGCGTACATGAGCGACGACTGCGTTGCTGACACCCTCCTCGTCCCTTATGGCCGAACTTGGGGTACTGAGGGAACCATGTTGGTGAGCCTTGATCACTCAATGTGGTTCCACACAGATGCTCGCGCTGACGACTGGATCTATGTTGAACAGTGGCCGGTGTCAGCATCTGGAGCTCGGGGTCTAGCGCAAGCCCGTATGTGGCAAAACGAGCAACTTGTGGCCTCAATCGCCCAAGAAGCGCTCACTCGGTTTTAAAGCTTCGAGTTGTTTTCCAGGAACCAAGAGCGCAGAGAAGCAACGACTGATTCCAAAGAGGCGAAACACCCAAAGTGATCGGAACCGTCAAACACTTCGACGACAGCAGAAGGTAAGCGTTTAGCTATCTCAATTGCCGCGGTAGATGGACGATCTGAGCCGCTTGCCCCGTAAGCCACCAAAACGTCCACGTCGATTTGCGGCAAACGTTCCCATCCGTCCTGAAGAAACTGTTCATATGCCTTCGACTCCAAGGCCGGCTTGCAGGCCAACTCGACGGATCCATCAGCGAGGTCGACGAAGCCATGAGTGACATACGCCTCAAGACAATCTGGGTGTAGCTCGCTTAGCGGTGGTCGTGACCCGTACCGAGCAAGAGCATCCATTCGAGACGGGAAGACAGATCGTCGACGTTTGGTTGCCTCAACAAAATCGAAAGCCCCTTCAGGGCGATCCTCGGTGCGTTGGAAGATCACGGGTTCGTACACCCACGCCCGTTCAAAGGCTTTAGGGCGGGCGAGGCTCGACAGCAGCCCGGTCGCACCACCCATCGAGTGTCCGACTACCCACGCGTCGTTAAGGTCAAATGCGTCGACTACTGAGACAAGATCGGCAACCATTCGGTGGTCAAAAAAGTCGATATTTGCCGGGTTGGTGGTGGCGCCATGGGCTCGCAAGTCGACACAAATCGCTCTGAACTCATCGCCAAGCTTCATGATCACGGGTTCCCACATTCGTGAAACTAAGCCAGTGCCATGTACGAAGATCGTGGGGTGCCCATTCCCGCCATAATCATGTGCAGCAACCTCCACTTGATCCTCGGATGCAATAAAACGGGTGTGTGGTGTCAGCATCGAATTCGGCTGCTTAGGCGACGATGTTGTGGGTGCGAAGATCTTCGATTTCGTTCTGGGTAAGTCCCAAGTCACGGAGAATTTCGTCAGTGTGCTCACCTTTACTTGGTGAGTGTCGATGCAAACCGGTGGGCGTTCCACTGAACTTCACGGGTGACTTGACAGTCCTGATCGGTCCGGCAACAGGATGGGTTTCGCTGACGATGATGTCGTTGTGAAGAACCTGAGGGTCATCGAAAACCTCTTGCCGGGAAAGCACCCTGGCGCACGGAACATCGGCCGCTTCTAGTGCCGAGAGAGCGTCAACGGTGGAAAACTCCTTGAGGATCGCAGCAAATTCTGATCTTTGAGCGGCAGCATTTTTCAAACGAGCGTCGCGAGTGGCGAATCTCGGATCGGTAGCTAGTTCGGGCCTTCCTAATGCTTCGCACGCACCTTTGTATTGTTCGAAATTGACCCAGTTTGCGGCAATTTGGCCGTCTGCTGTGTCCCATGGCTCATACCATTCGCTGTACGTCGGAGCCGGTTCGCCCTCAGGAAGTGATTCGTTCCAAAAAACCTCCAACCACATCCAATGAAGCATCGCGTCAAGAAGGGCTATCTCAATGTGTTGACCGCTGCCTCCGTTCAGTCTGGCGACCAATGCTGCCAACACAGCATTAGCTCCAGCCATGGCGGTGGTTTTGTCTGCCACCACAGCTTTTACGTAAGTGCCGTTTTGAGCTTCCGCCATGCCTGAAATCGCTTGGATGATTGGGTCGTACACGGGTCGATTCACATATGGGCCATCTGCGCCGAAGCCTGACACTGAGAGGTAAACCAAGCCAGGGTTGACTTGAGACAGGGTCGGATAATCAATCTTGAGACGCTCGGCGACACCCGGACGAAAATTTTGGATAAATACGTCTGCTTCAGAGACCAGTTGAATCAAGATGTCGCGACCCGCTTCGGTGCGCACATCTAAGTCCATTCCCCGTTTGTTGCGATGCATGTGCACCCAGCACCCTGACTGGTCTCCGCTGATCGCTCCAGTCATACGCATGACGTCTGGGGTGCCGACCTTTTCGATGAAGATCACGTCAGCTCCGAATTCAGCGAGCCAAGAACTTACCCATGGGCCGGCGACAGCGCTCGACACATCAACAACTTTGATCCCTACCAAAGGACCGCTGTGGGAATCGGTTTGGTCTTCCACGGTCTCAATCTCCAGAATCTGAATGTCTCTGAATGAAATTTACGGCAGCTTGATTCCAGCCCACAGGATCGTGAGCGTTGACTGCGTGGGATGCTACTAATTCGACAATCTCAATATGAGGGATCAGTTTCACTTGAGGTAAATGTTTCTGAAAACGTTCCTCTTCGATCCCATTCGTGAACAAAACCGGTGCAGTGATATTCCGCAACGACTCTCCCAAAGGTAAGGCGTAGTTCGTGATGCGAAACGACGCGGAAATACCGGCTGCCGAGTGTTCGCTGAATTCCTGAGCCAACAGTTCAAGGGTCGGAGTTGCAATGCGTTGCGAGCGGCCGGGATTTACCCAGCTGTCTCGTAAGCATTCCACGCCCTCTTGGTCTACCTGATCGGCGATCTTGCTCACCATCGTTCGATTTCGCTCCTGCCACTCGGTCGGGTCGGCGAACCCTGACGCTGAGTTTGTGATTATCAGCCCAGCGACCCTTTCGGGATGAGTCACGGCGTAGTGCATTACTAGAGCAGCGCCCATAGATTGCCCGATGAGCCAAAGTCGTTCAGTCTGATGCGCCTTCCGGATGCGTTCGAATTCACTGATGTATCCGCCAGGCTTGTAGAGTCTTCGTTCCTTCGGGCTCGGTGATTTTCCATGGCCCCACAATTCGATTACCACCGGCCGACAAACTTGTTGTAAAGCAGAAATGTTGTCGTTCCAGTAGGACCGGCTGCCCAACGCACCATGAACCAAAAGAGCCACGGGGCCTGCCCCATCGTGGATCACGCTATGTAAATGTTCATCGCTCACTAATAGCCATCATGCATCGAAAACAATCACCCTTGCGTTCTTTCTGCCTCGAGGCGACTCATCTCAATGGGCTGGCAGAGATCCTTCATTAGCTGAGATTTCTCTAAGCCCGATCGTGGCATGAACAACCAAGACTCCCAGTACTAAACCACCGCCTACTAACGCGCGGCCGGAAATGGCTTCGCCCACGACCCAAGCAGCGAAAAGTGGACTTAGTGCAGTTTCTCCTAAGAGCAAAAGAGCGGTTTCGGGACTCGGCAACAGGCGCCCACCTAAGGTGATGAGAGCCATCGCTACCGGCAAAATGATCAGACCCAACACAAGCAACAACACGAAATCCTCGCCCGACAACGCAGCATCAGTCCCAGCTAAGGCCAACGTGAGGCAAGCCAAGAATCCTCCACATGCAGCTGTGGGAACCATGTCCAGATGCTTGTTCGTCCGGATGATCGTCAAGTTGGCTGAAAACCCGAGTGAACAGCAAAGTGCGAACAAGTTTCCGTCGCTCAGCAGACCGCCCGACGTTCCCCCAACGGCCACGGCGACTCCTATGAGAGCGAACGGCATGCAAACTAGGGTCCGTCGAGCAACCGTGACCCCAACAAAAGCTTTGGTCCAAACGGCAGCCCAAAAAGGCGACAACGCCAAGATAAGTAGCACATTGGACACCGGAGCTCGATCGACCGCCACCACAAACAAAACAGTTCCCGAACCTGACAACACACTCGCTACAACTCCCCAGCGGCCGAGCGAACGCAACACGCCCAAAAGATTGCCCCGGTAACGCGTCGCGAGAAACACTCCGAGTGAGATACCCAACAACCCTGTCCGCCACATTGCGTTTGTCATGCTGGAAGCGTCAACCAGTCTGACAAATGTTGCGTCTGGAATGATGGCGGCCACCCCGAGGGAAGTCAGTAACAACCCCCGACGATGTTCTGAGTCCACCATGGTTAGGTCTTGTCCAAAAGGATTGGGAACATCTCGCGAATCACTTGATCCGCACCTTCGTCAATGTGTGAAGGGGAAGGCTGAGCCAAGATGTCTTTGACTTGTTGGTGTGCACGTTGACGCGCATCTAACGAACCCGCGTCGGCCCAGTCTTCGGGACTGAGCCGGTCCCCGACGGTGGGATAGACGTACTCGGTTTGCATGACATCGAGAGTTTGTTGGTGGCCCAGAAAGTGTCCGGGGCCCTGCACGACATCGCGGATCACTTCAACCGACAACGTTTCGTCATCAATTTCGATACCCCTGATGGTCCTCGTCACAGCCCCCAACAGATCATTGTCGATAACCAGGGTCTCCAAGGAACATGCCAGAAGTGATGCCAGCATCCCAGCGGACTCGAACACCACGTTCGCGCCAGCTTGGGCAGCCAAAGTGACAGTCGTGCCTTTTTCATGTCCTGCTTGCTGATCTGGAAGTTTCGAATCAGCCATACCTGCTGCAACGCCGGAAGGTAAACCAATCCAGTTGATCAGTTGGGCCGCGGCCGCGTTAAGTAAAGCCTCTTCGCCCGAACCGCCTGACATGGCACCGGTTCGAAGATCTGAGACAAACGGCCACATGCCCATGGTGCAAGGGTGACCGGGGGACAACAAATTGACACACGTGAGGCCTGCTAAGCATTCGGCTAAAGCTTGACTCAGAGAACCGGCCAGCGTCGCTGGAGAAGTTGCCCCCG
>JASMKJ010000212.1 GCA_030749275.1 Acidimicrobiales bacterium | reverse complement strand
GGAAGACCCCAGCCAGGTGCCATCGAAATCCCTATTGATCTTCAGTACAGAACCGTTGAAGTGGAGATCGCAGAATCCTCGCCCCCTGAACTCCTTGCTCCAGACGACGAGCGGCTCGACCAGGCAGCACAACTCCTCCAGCAAGCCGAACGACCAATCATTTGGGCCGGAGGCGGGGTAAATATTTCCGGTGCCGCGGCCGAACTCACGGCGTTGGCCGAACAGATCGGTGCCCCTGTCGTGACTACCATCGAAGGACGGGGCTCGATCTCCGAGGCACATGAGTTGAGCCTTGGTTTTCGAACAGATCGCGTTCTCGGAATGGAGATCTTCGAAGAGGCTGATGTTGTGTGCGCGGTCGGGACACGTTTTCAGAATTACGCGACTCGAGTGTGGAGCCTCCCCATGCCGGAGAACTTGATCCACATCGATGTCGACCCCGAGGTCATCGGGAGAAATTATCCAGCGGCTGTAGCCGTTGTCGGCGATGCGAAGCTGGGGCTACTAGGAATCCTCGATCGAATAGATGGTGGAAACGTAGACGAACAATTTGTGGAGCGATGCAGAAAAATCAGAGCTGCTGACGAGGAAGCAGTAAATGAAGAAATTGGACCCGATCACAGTCAAATTGTTTCGATCATTCGCCGTCTGTTACCCGATGAATGCCCGGTCGTTCGTGATTCGACGGTCCCCAACTACACCTGGGGAAACCGACTGCTACAAATTGTTCGAAGTCGTACCTCAATTCGCCCCGCGGCGGTAGCTATAGGTCCCGGTCTGCCGCTCGCAATGGGAGCAGCCATTGGCAGTGAAGCTCACGCACTACTGGTGCAGGGCGATGGCGGCCTCCAGTTGTCAATCGGAGAATTGTCAGCCTGTGCGGAACACCAAATCCCAGTGGTTGCTCTGGTATTCAACGACTCCGGCTACAACATATTGCGAATCATTCAGGACAATGTTTTAGGACACAAACACGGAACCGAACTACCAAGAGTTGATTTCGTTACCGTGGCCGAAGGCATGGGGGTTGACGCTGAACGGGTGCAGGGGGTCGACCAATTCGAACCTGCCCTACAGCGCGCTCTACAACGCCCAGGTCCCACCGTGCTTGACATCGATATGGACTTTTTGGCCCCCATAAAACTTCCGCTACCGGCTCATCAGCGTGCTCGAAAAGACGGGGACTAACTGCCGGACTAAGAAGCGGCGTCGCAATCAAACGGCACACCAACGTCTTCACCCACTCGGAGCAAGGCCCTGACGACAGACCCTGGATAAGAAACAACACCTTCGTTGGAACGAAGATCCATGGTTTGCTGTTCTATCTCGCCGGGCAGGTAGACCTGTTGGCCCGGGAGAACGTCTTCTTGTCCCGCAGAGCGTATCTGGTCAACCATGTCTTCAATATCGTCGTAATAGTCCTCGCCATCTCGGAAAATGTTCGGATCCATGAGTAGGAAAAACTGACCGCGCCGGCCGACGGCGACATCTCCGGTATGAGCAGATCCTGAGAGAATGCCGGCAAGCACATTCGAGGCCGTGATCATTCCGATGCCTTTGTACCCCCCGATCGCCGGGACTATTCCTTTCATCGCCACGTCTGGGTCGACCGTTGGATTACCGTCACGGTCCAAGAATCCCCATGACTCTGGAATATCGGTCCCCTCAGAACGAGCTCGCAGCACCTTGCCGAGAGCTACGGGAGTCATGGCCATATCAAGAACTATCGGGGGCTGGTTCCTTCGCGGAAATGTCCAAACGATCGGGTTGTTTCCGAAGAGCTTTCGACGACTACCAAAAGGAGCGAGATTTGGAACGCTCGTCGTCGTGCCGAAGCAGACGAAACCAGCTTCAGCTGCCTTATACGGATAATTAGCTCCACAACCCCAGTCATTTGAATTCCTGATCACCCCAGCGACCATCCCGCTGTCAGAAGCGACTTCAATCAGATGTTCCATGAACCGGGTAATGACAAGTTGCCCTAGCCCATGACTGCCATCGGCTACGACCACCGAGGGAGTCTCAGTCACTATTTGTAGTTGAGCTTGCGGATCAGTAGACCCATCTCGAAACCAGTTGATGTACCAGCTGACCCTTTGAAAACCGTGAGTGTCTACACCTCGTAAGTCTGACCAGAGTTGGTTATCGACGACGGTTGTCGCATCCGCAACCGACATTCCCGCCGCAGAGTAGGCGGCGATTCCCCAAGGTCGTAACTGGTCCAGATAAAAGCTCACGGGACCATCTGGTTGACCGTCGTTAGGAAGGTCATCGGGGATTCCTCGAGGTGAATGTTCATCAGCGTTGGTCATAGTGCTCCAATCACGGCATCAGCGAATGTCTCTGTGGTGGCGTCGCCTCCCTGATCTGGTGTCAGATCTGAGTCCGAGAGATAAACGTCTCCTATAGCTCGTTCTAGACGATCGGCAGCGGTGTTGAGGTTCAGGTGTCGAAGCATCATGGCCGCTGAAAGCAAAGTCGCGGTTGGGTTAATGACGCCCTTGCCGGTCAAATCTGGGGCGGTTCCGTGTGCCGACTCGAAATAGGCGAAATCATGGCCGTAGCAGCCAGAAGGGGCTAAGCCGAGCCCCCCGATCGTTCCCGCCCCCAAATCGGAAAGGATGTCACCGTAAAGGTTCGGTAACAGAAGAACGTCAATGTCTTGTGGTCGAACAACCAGCCGATGAGCCATGTCGTCCACGATGAATTCCTCATATTCCACTCCGGCGTACTCCTCAGTTATCTCCCTGGTAATTTCGCAGAACCATCTATCGGTGGCAGGCAGCATGTTCGTTTTGGCGGAAACCGTTAATCGGCCGCTTCTTTGCAGTGCTAATTCGCAAGCGAACCTAGCAACCTGTTCAGTTCCGGGTCGGGTAATGATCTTTGCTGCGAACCTTCCTTCCGTGGCACCCACAGGTACTCGAGATCTCGGATCGATGAGGTCAGCCTCCAACAACCCCTTAGCGTCCCCCATCACACCGACGTACATATCTTCAAGATTTTCTCGAACTATCACGTAATCAATTTCGGTTGGGTCCCTTAACGGAGACCGAAATCCCGGTTGCCAACAAATTGGACGGACGTTGGCAAAAGTAAATTTTCCCCAACGCAAGTACTGAGCGCCAGGGGTTGTTCCGTCGCTGGAGCCGAACAACGCGGTATCTGAGTTGTCCACTCGTTCCCGAATCAACGCCTCTCGTTCCGGAACCGACAAATCAAGTAGGTCGCTTCCCGCGGGCACAGAATCCCATTCAATTGGTAAATCGAGACAGTGAAGGATGCGTAAGGAAGCCTGCATCGCTTCGGGGGCGGAACCGTCACCCGGAATTACGCATACCCTCGCATTCGACGTCATCAAGTGCATCGTAGGCGGCATCCAAAGGGGCAAGCATTTCTATTGGCGTGAACGTATGCTCCGACGATGCGCAAATCACGCTTGGCCACACGCGGCTCACGACGTGAGAGAAGCGCAATTGCTGTCCGAGGGTTCCTTCCTTTGCTGGTTGCCGGTATGTGTTGGCACTGGGCCCGTTGGGGGATCGCGTTCCTGTCAGCTTTTTGGATCAATGATGTAACGGATTCTCCACGGATGGTCCAATTGACAGGCACGACCATGTGGGCCCCGCTCCTACTTGGTGGAGCTGTGGGTGGGGTGTTCGCGGATCGTTTTGACCGGTTACGGACCATCCGATGGCAACTAGCTCTGCTGATCCCCATGGTGCTTCTAGTGGGACTGTTGGAGGTTAGCGAGCAGCTATCTGTCTGGATGATCTACCCGTTCCTGCTGTTCGCAGGCGTCGGCTGGGTGGGGGACATGACTAGCCGTCGAGCACTTGTGTTCGAAATCGTCGGGACCAAAAGACTCGATAACGCCATGGCCTATGAAGCGTTCACACTCGCTAGCGGAGTGGCGGTTGGCAATTTGATCGGTGGCAGCGTTGCGCAGAGGTTCGGTATCGGTGAAGCGTTCTTCGTTGTATCGGCACTGCTCCTCATCGGGTTTCTCTCTCTGAATTGGGTGCCGAACAGTAGTCCCGTTGGACCCGCATCCGCCGACACCGGATCATCGACATCTGAGGAACTCAAAGCCGGCCTGGCGCTAGTCCGCACCAACAGGGGCCTACTCAGCATCTTGGGGGTGACCTTTCTCGCAAATTTCTTTTTGTTCTCTTACTTTCCTGCCGTTCAACGAATTGGAGACCGAATTGGAGCGAGCCCAAGTCAGATTGGCTTGATCGCTGCAATGACGGGATTCGGCATGATGACGGGCTCGCTCATCATCGGCATGTGGGAACCAAGACATCGGGGAATTGCCTACATCGGAGGCGTTGCGTTTGGAATGGTGATGCTCATGCCCTTCGCGACTAGTAACTCAGTGCCGATGGCCGCAGGAGCATTATTTGTCGCGGCCACCGGCTCAGGGTTCTTCGCAGCCACGCAGTCAACCTTGGTTCTCACAACAGTCGATAGAGACATGCGAGGACGAGCAATGGGTTTGCTGAGTATGGCTATCGGCGCCTTGCCGATTGGCACATTCTTGCTAGGTGAGATCGCCGAACGTGTCGGAGCCCCAGCAGCAGTAGTGCTCATGGCATCTTCAGGGCTCGTGTTGCTTTTTCTATGGATTTCAACTCATCGAGAAGTCCTCACAATGGGTCGATCAGCGGACACCGAAATTGTCAACTAGGAATCACGATTTCACATTCGCTACCAAATAAGTGGCTGACGGGAACTTCCCCTATGACAGAAGCCGTCACCTTGACTACGATCCCTTCCACGCTTTCGAGAGGGGACAGGCGTAATGAAGGCAGCTGTTCTAAACCAGATTCCAGGTGAACTAGAGATCGAAGACATCTCAATAGACAAACCTGGACCCAACGAAGTTCTAGTCCAAGTGGTAAACGCTGGCTTATGTCACAGCGACCTCCACTTCATGGATGCCGCCTGGCAAACCCAGTTACCTGCAGTGATGGGCCACGAAAGCGCAGGAATAGTTCAAGCTGTGGGTGACGATGTCGCCTATGTCAAGCCAGGTGATCACGTCATCACCTGTCTCTCAGTTTTTTGCGGTAACTGTGACCTCTGCTTGACGGGCCGCCCCAACCTCTGTCGGAATAACGCCGCGGTAAGTCGACCCGATGACGTCACACCACGATTAGCGAAAAGTGATGGCACAGCAGTCGCGCAATTTGCTCGTCTCGGAGGGTTTGCCGAGGAAATGTTGGTGCATCAAAACGCTGTTGTCGGTATCCGTGATGACATGCCGTTGGATCGTGCCGCGCTCATCGGCTGCGGTGTCACCACCGGAGTTGGAGCCGTCTTCAAAACCGCGAAAATCGAACCAGGATCAACCGTGGCCGTGTTCGGAGCCGGAGGCATTGGTCTTTCAGCAGTTCAGGGTGCTCGAATTGCGGGTGCAGGTCGGATTATCTCGGTTGACGTTACCGCCGACAAACTAGAGACAGCTCGTTCAGTCGGAGCCACGGACACCGTAAATGGCGCTGAAACAGATGCCGTCGCGGCAATCCATGAAATGACCAAAGGCGGAGTCGACTACGCCTTCGAATGCATTGGTCTTAAAGCCACCTGCGAGCAAGCATGGTCTGCATCCAAACTGGGTGGCACGACTGTCATCGTAGGAATGATGCCCTTCGGCGAGAAGATCGAAATTCCCGGCTATGAAGTCTTCATGATGGAGAAGCGGCTCCAAGGTTCGATGATGGGATCAAACTCGTTCCGTGTCGATATGCCGCGCTACGTAGATATGTACCTTGACGGGCGACTCATGTTAGATGAGATGATTTCTAGCCACATCCATCTTGAGCAGATCAACGAGGGATACGAGCAGATGCGTCAAAAGGTCGGGGCTCGAACCGTCATCGACTTTTCTTGAACGCTCAACCCGTTAAGCAACAACAGCAGGAGCTTATGTCGTGGATGTGAATGGCAAAGTAGCAGTCGTGACTGGGGCAGCGAGCGGCATGGGCCTTGCAATGGCTCGGACGTTTGCTGATTCGGGAATGAAAGTGGTTTTGGCCGATATAGAAGAGGACGTGCTTGAAGAAACAACTAGCGAACTGGCCCAGGCAGGACATCAAGTCATCGGCGTGCGAACTGACGTATCAAAGCTCGGTGACGTTGAAGCCCTAGCGGAACAAACCCTCAATGAATTCGGCGCAGTGCACGTGCTATGCAACAACGCGGGCGTCGGAGTCGGAGCTCCAGTAGGCAACACTTCGATAGCTGACTGGAAATGGACCTTAGACATCGACTTATGGGGGCCGATCTACGGTGTCGAAACCTTCTTGCCTCTCATTGAAGAACAAGGGGAAGGTCATATCAACTCAACCGCCTCCATGGCGGGACTCTACGCCGGTGCATCACTAGGTGCGTACAACGTCGCGAAGCACGGCGTGGTTGCATTGATGGCTTCCCTAGAGCGCGATCTGCGATGGCGGGACTCCAAGGTCCGTGCTTCGGTGCTTTGTCCCGGTCCCATTAACACCAACATTGTGGACAGCGAGAGGAACAGGGACCCCGAAGACGCGGCACAACATGCTGACTCGGAACAAGGTCAGAAATTTTGGGATTTGCTGACTCGGACGCTGGCGAGCGGCATGGACCCCGCGGAAGTTGGGCCCATGGTTCTTGATGCAATCGTCAACGAAAAGTTCTGGATTTTGACGCACCCCGAGATGGGAGAAATTGCTGTCAACCAGTCGCGCGCAATGCTCGAGGATCAACGTCTCACTAGATGACGAAATCCGAAATCTAAGAAAAATCAAAAATCTAAGATTATGTAGAAAAATTTCCTGAAACCTACATACTTGGAGTAAGTGAGCCCTACCCCTTCCGCAACAGAACCAAACATTTGGCGCGTCGAACCGCGGGAATGGGATGCACAAGATTCACGGACTAGCTCCGAATATCGTTGGTTACTGCTATGGGTGATAGCGCTATCGGTCCTGGGCTTCGGTTCCCTGATGACCCTAGTTACAGCGGCCCTTCCAACCATCGCGGCCGACATGAACACTTCAACCGCCAACGCTGGTTGGGTCCTCACCGGACTGATGCTCGCCATGGCTGTCGGCACTCCCGCAGGAGGAAAGCTCGGCGACATCTATGGCCACCGGAACACATTTATTTTCGGCTTGGTCGGAATGACCGTAACCATGATCGCCAACTATTGGGTGTGGGACATCGGAAGCTTTATCGCAGTCCGGGTTCTATTTGGGATAAGCGGAGCACTGCTCATGCCGAGCGGCATGGCATTGCTGATGCACTCCTTTGGCGCGGAAGAACGAGCAAAGGCCGTTGGATGGTTTCAGTTCGCTATGACGGGCGCCCCAACAATTGGAGTCGTCGCAGGCGGCCCGCTACTCGACATCCTCGGATGGAGATCCGTTTTCGCCATGTTTGGGGTCGTTGGCGCTATAGCCACACTGCTCGCAATCATTGTTGTGAAGCCAATCCCAAAAGGGGAACGCACCTCGATCGACTGGATGGGCGCCCTCTTCTTGGCTTCGGCGACTCTCCTCATCCTCCTCGCCATCACGCGCATACCGAAAGTCACCACCAATGGCGGGTCACTCCTCACGGACCTCCCCACCCTTCTCTTGATTGCTTTCAGCTTGCCCCTGTATTCGGTGTTCGTCATATGGGAAAAACGAGTCCCGTCACCCCTTTTGGATATTCGTCTCTTTTCAAAACCAACTTTCGCGCTTCCGCTTGGTTCAGCGGCTTGCAACCAATTTGCCTACATGGGTGCGTTTGTCGTCATACCCGGTGTCTTGCAGGGACCATACGGCTATTCAGTAGGGGCAGCTGCGCTGCTCATGGTTCCTAGACCTGGAGTCTTTGCTATTGCTTCACCCTTGGGTGGAACCCTTGTGACCAAAGTGGGCATGAGGCTACCCATGGTCGTGGGGTCGACGGCGATGATCTGCTCAATGCTCGCCTTCGCCTACGGAAGCGATCCCACGAACTTCGGTTTGGCGGTCATCATGGTGGGCTTGGTCTTGTCTGGAGTCTCAGCAGGTATCGGCTCTCCTGCATATCAGACCATGGTTGCCAACTCTGTCGACGATGCCGATCTAGGTATCGCCAACGGCATGAACCAGACAGTGATGTGGATGGGCATGATCCTAGGAATTCAATCGATGCTGGCGTTTGCGGGCGCTGATATGTCCTTGGGAAGACTAAGAACAACCTTTCTATTTGCAGCGGCCATCGCTGCGCTTGGCTACTCGGCACCGTTGTTTGCCACGAAGTCCCGGAAACAAAGTTCCCAATAACTCTTCGTAATCTGTTCGCGGGAAACACCAAAGTTGTTTGGCCCTCGACATCAACTATGGGCAAGACTACGGCAATGGCCTTTCATCTCGACCTTGAGACAATTGAACTCGACCCCGATGGCGAAGTCTTGCGCATCTGGTTCAACCGACCCGAATCACGGAACGCTCACAACCAACAAATGGTTCAAGAAGTCGGTGATCTGTTCAGTGCATTGAACAGCCAATCAGAATTTCGTGTCGCCGTTCTTGGCGGTAGAGGGAAGTCCTTTTGTGCGGGAGCCGATCGAAAAGAAACGCTGTCGGACCCGACGAACGACTTGGAAGCCAGGTACCTAGGACAGTTGGGGCGGAGGGCCGCAAGAGCCATAGAAGATTGCGAAGTTGTAACTATCGCACGTGTTCATGGTCATGCCATTGGAGGAGGTTGTTGCTTCGCTACTTCGTGTGACTTCAGGATCTCAGCTGCGGACGCTCTCTTTTACGTCCCGGAAGTTGAACTCGGTGTGCCGCTGCCGTGGGGAGCGACACCTCGATTGATTCACGAAATCGGTGCCGCACGCGCCCGACAGATGATAGTTACCTCCGAGCGAGTAGACGGAACCAAAGCAGCGGAGTGGGGCTTGGTTCACGAAGTCGTCGACAGCGAAAGCGATTTGGACTCTGCTGTCGACCGTTGGACGGAACGGATACTTGCTCTGCCGTCGATGTCGGTACAAATGTCGAAGTATCAAATGCGTGGGTACAGCCAACTCAGCCGCATGGGTGACTTGTCAGAATTTGACGGAGATGCCTCGGCTCGGGCCATAAAGACATCGGACGCTCAAGCTCGCTTCGGAAATTTCGGCTAAGAACCAGCGCCAGAGTTTCAAGATTTTCGAGAATCAATCTTTGCGAATGCTTGTTTAGCGGCGCGAATTCCTTCAACTGCTCTTGGTATTCCGCCGTAAATAGTCATTTGCACCATGATCTCTTCGATCTCTTCTCGACTTAAACCGTGATTCAAACCGGCTGGCACATGGAATGCCAGCTCGTCGATTCTGCTCAAGACAGTGAGAATCGCAATGACGACCAGACTCCGATCACGACGATTCATCTCGTCCCGAGCCCACAGATCGCCGAACGCCCAGTGATAGGCGATCACACCGACATCGCCAAGATGTTCGACCATTGCGGCGTAATCGGCATCAACATCGTCTGCGCATCGACCACCGGTCAACGATTTTCGGACATCGTGCGCTCGAGAGCGACGCTCTTCGTCGTCGAGTTCTTCCGCCCCTGACCTTTCGGGGAGACGGTCAACACCATCGATCTGACAAAAACGTTCCGTGACAACTCGACTTGCCTGCATAGCCATGGGAAACCCCGCATATGCAGCTACATGGATTAGTAATTCTTCGATTTCGCTTCGAGACAGGCCGTTGTTGAGACCGACCTGCGTGTGCAACGAAAGTTCTTCGGTGCTACCAATCGTCGCGAGAACAGAAATAACTATGAGGCTGCGATCGCGACGACTCAATTGAGGCCGGGCCCACACGTCGCCCATAACCACATCGAAAGCAAAACTTCCTAACGCTCCGTGTTGACGGCGAAAAGAGCGGGCGCCGCGTTCGGGTTCTGCAACTGCGCCGCCCATGAAACCATCGAATATTTCGAGAGCGGCGTTGTGACGTTCCTCGTAGGTGCGGTTCTCCATGATTTCCCCTTCGGACTGGTGTTAGACAGTGCATCACATCTACGCCGCGGGTGTCGGCTTGTGCATGAATCGCTGCTGTGAGGCATGCTTGGTCGGCGCATAGGTTCGAATTCGGATGGGGGAAATGCAAGGGCTCGAAGGAATCCGAGTAATTGAAGTTGGCCAAATGATTGCCGTCCCATGGGCAACCCGGCTCATCGCCGACCTGGGGGCTGACGTAATCAAGGTGGAACCGCCAAACGGAGACGTTGCCAGACACCGCGGACCCTATCCCGGCCTACCTGACATTTCTCAGAGCGGGCTGTTTACCCACCTCAATCTCAATAAGCGCAGCATCGTTGCGGATCTCACAGACCCCAGCGATGTATCTCGCCTCCATGAATTGATACGCGAGGCCGACCTCCTCATCCACGACCTATCCCCGGATACGGCAAACGGAATTGGACTAGATGAAAATGACCTCTCGCACGAATATCCATCGCTAGTCACTGTTTCGGTAACCCCCTTTGGCCGGTCGGGTCCATATTCGAGCTGGCGCGCTGAAGATCTCCAACTCATTCACGGAGGAGGTTGGGGTTGGATGACACCGGGCTGTTCGGATGAACCGGAACTCCCGCCGCTGAAGCCAGCTGGCCAACAAGCCGGCTTCCAGATCGGATTCGCAGCGGCAACGGTTGGCCTTGGTGCCCTTGATCGTGCCCTGTGCACTGGTCAAGGTGAACACCTCGACCTCGCCGGGATGGCGTATGTGTCGAGCATGCTCGAAGCTGGTTTCATCAGCTGGAGTTACCTAGGTGAGGTGCCTGGAAGGACGGGCACCCGAATTCTCAACCCTTGGCGCATATTCGAAGTAGCAGATGGACGGATCTTCATAGTGTGCGTGGAAAATGACCAATGGGTCCGACTTAAAGAGGTTATGGGTTCCCCAGAGTGGGCAGAAATGGAAATTTTTGACACCCAAGACGGGCGGTCAAACGCAGAAGATCTATTGCATATGTGGTTGGGGGAGTGGGCAGCACCGCAACGCGTCATGGATCTCTTCCATCTTGGTCAGGGAAACCGCATCGGATTTGCGCCGGTGAACACGATCCAACAAATGCTGGATGACCCTCACCTCCGAGAGCGAGGATTTCTCGTAGAAGTAGATCAGCCGGGGCTTGGAACAATCACACTCCCAGGACCGGTTGCTCGCCTGTCGAAACCCTGGTCATCAATCCGCACACCGGCTCCCGTGTTAGGGGCGGATCAAGACGCCAGCTTCGAGCAACACACGCGAAACGATTTGGTTGAGGGAAAGCAACGGTCGCTTCCTTTGGAGGGAGTCACCGTCGCCGACTTCACATGGGTGTGGGCCGGACCGTTCTGCACCATGCACCTAGCGCATCTCGGAGCGGAAGTAATCAAAGTCGAATCACAACAGGCGCCCGACCTAGGTCGCCGCCTCCCCCTATTTTCGGTCAACCACGAAGCTTCCGTTGATAGCAACGGCTATTTCAATCAATGGGGACAGGGAAAGAAAAGCATCA
>JASMKJ010000211.1 GCA_030749275.1 Acidimicrobiales bacterium | reverse complement strand
CAGAACCAGAGGTCCAAACCACTTCAATCTGGGTTTTCGACTACTCGACCAGAGAGCCAATTCCAGCGACCAAAGCATGGTTCGTTCACTCCCAGAATCTGGTCTCTCCGATGGCCTCAGGCTTCGCTGCGCACTCATCGCTTACGGCAGCAAGAAAAGCCGCAACCACTCACGAGGCAACGGTCATGAACTGGACAGATCTGATCGATCAATTGGCAGCGCACACATCAACAGCCCACCACCCTAAGAACACGGAGACACGAAAATGAGCACCAAGAAATTATTGGTTTCCCTGTCGTTTGCAGCATTGCTCTTCGGCTGCGGAAGCCAGGCCTCCAATGAAACTCAGAACCTAGCCGACACTGCTGAATCATCTTCCGAGGAAAGTCCCCGGGGAGATCCGATCGAGGGTGAGAGGGTCTACCTCAAGAACTGTGCATCCTGTCATGCACCCGACGCGGGTGGACGACCGGGACTCGGCAAACCCTTGGCGGGTACTGACTTCATCACCACTAACAGCACTGCAGATTTGGTCGCCTTCTTGATCAAAGGCCGAGGCCCGTCGGACCCTGAGAACACAACAGGAATCCAAATGCCATCGAGAGGCGGTAATCCCGCACTAAGTGATGACGCCCTTAAAGACGTGACCGTCTACCTAAAAACCTTGCCTCAGGCACCTAGTTGAAGCCCACTCAAGGGAAGGGGTCACCATCGCGTCACCCCTCAGCCGAACAGATCGGGCTGGCCCGCTACGAACTGCCGCTTGGCGGAACCGGCCGTCGGTGAGCTGGCAATCGTCGCGGCGATAGCCAGCGCTTCGGCCACAACGCCATCCCCATCTATCAACCGAGTGACCAGGCCGATCCGGAAGCCCTCGGCGGCATCGACCACCCGACCGGTGAGACAGAGCTCGCGGGCCACCGGCTCGGGCACAACAGTCCGCACGAGGTCGTACGCCGCGGGGATACCAGCCTGCACCTGCGGTTGGCCGAACGAGGCCCCCGCTCCGGCCACCCGCAGGTCGCACATGAGTACGAGGTCCATGCCGCCGGCTACTGCCGGACCGTCGACAGCCGCGATCAACGGCTTCGGGAAGGTGTGTATGGCGTGGTGGTAGGCGCGGGCCTCGGCGAACAGGTCGTCAAGCGAATCCGCCTGACGGATCTCGTCCAAGTCGAAGCCGGCACAGAACGTGGATCCGGCCCCCGCGAGCACGACAGCTTGGCACTGGTCGCCCACCGCCAGCGCGTCCAAAGTTTCGGCGAGTAGGCCCCTGAGTTCGGCGCTGAGGGCATTTCGACGGTCGGGCCGGTCGAGGGTCAAGAGCACGACGCCGTCGTCCTGCTCCTCGATGCGTAACGGTCGGTCTTTCATCAACGTCCACCGAAGATCATCTGCGGGTTCCCAATAATCGGAGTCCGGGGATCAGTGCCTAGGGCCCGGACCAACGATCGCACGTCGCACCGCGAGATGGGCTGTACGGATAGGGACTTTGGTCCTGTAGGTCTCACGTCAATTCAATCTAGGGTTTCTCCTGTGAACGATGATGAAAAACAGGCCCAAATTTCGTTAGTCCGACGAAGGATCAGCGAACTCGAAGTTACGAAAACTTCGGGAGGGCCCATTGATTCCGATTTCGCGGATTTGCGAGCAAATGCTGAGCGTTTGCATGTCGGCTATTGCAGATATCTAAATCATCTCCAACAGGATGGTCCGGTGATGGGGACCGGAGACCGCCTGACCATCCACCTTGACCACGAAGTGATCTTGCTCTCTGACTCCTATGAGGGTTCGAACTGGGCTACTCAAGTCGAGGTCTGGCTTCACTGTGCTTCTTGTGAAGAAACACTCGAAGTATTTGTGGCGAGCGACGACATCATCGGGTTGAATCCCCACACATACGACTTATTGGAACCGCATGTTGACCACGACGTGTTGCTCACACACAGCGCTCGGACTGATGCCGATGATCAGAGCCACACACAAAACGGCGTAATCAGCTTGGTGTGTGTCACGTGTAATACCGACTCTCGGATTCCCAAACACCTCTGGTCCCACGAGACCAGCGACTGGTTCGAAGACTTGTGGCTGAAAATCTGACGGCGAAAAGTTACATCGGGGGACCCTGGGTACTCACGACTGAATCCTCGATGAGGTAAGCCGAATCCTGGTGGACAAAACCGTCTTGAATCATTTCGAGTGTGACGGCATCTGCGACTCAGCTAACTAGCCTCGGGAATTGTTCCGACACAACGATTCAACAAGCTCGGGATGGCTTTCCTCAACCCCACTGAGCTTATGGACGCGTGGACAGCGGACACGTAGCGCCATATCGCACACCGGACAAACCCATTCCTCACTCCTCGCTGGTTGTCGCCACAAAGGTGACCCACACTTGTGGCATGGGGCCTGCCAAACGTTGCATTCGAACTTCCTTAGGCGACGTGAACTGAGCGGGCAGCCAGGGCCGTAGCAAACGGCCCACTCTGGGTCAGGTTCAATGGCCCACACCGGACATTTCTCCACACAGTCGCCGCAGTCATCACATATGAAGGGGTTGATAATGAATAGCCCAAGGAAACTGTCCGTCTTAAGGAGAGCATTGCGAGGACAAACAAATTCGCACGCGCCACAACCGATGCATTCTTCCGCAAGTACAAAATGGCTCACTCGGTGTTCAAGGTCGCGGTTGTGATGTCTTGAGGGTGGAACTTACGTAGCGAAGTCAGACAGTTGATGCATACCCAGGGCGCTACGTCGACAGTCTCAGCAGTTGTTGCCAAGACATAGCGTTCGCCGTCCCACTGCCAGTAGCCGTAGGGGAGATCAAGCACCTTGTCAAGGGGTGTGTCGCAATGGGGGCAAGGCATAGCTTCCATATTCCGACCTTTCATACGACTGATTGTTCCAGCTCGGCGGCACCGTCTAGGAACTGCTGAACGGTTTGATTAAAGCGAAAAAAGAGGTCTTTCCCTAGGGGATCATTTGCTCGGATGTCAATTCGGTCTCCCAGCAATGTGAGGCTGTTCACTGTCTTCCGGCCCGTGGCCATCCCGTTCACAAGGATGTCATCGAACATTTCTCCCCAGGCTTCAAGATCTCCCTCAAGCCAACAGTCACAGGAGTGTTCTCCGCCCTCCTCGAGCGCGGACACCTCGGTACACCCCAAACCTTCAAACTGCAGCTTCACCCTGAGATCGGCGGCTTGACCGGTCATCACCAGACCTAAGTTCAAGTCGACTTCACCGAGGACTTCATAATCCTCAGGGTGGGCGTTCATGAGAGCTGCCAGTTCTTGGTAATAACGGAGTTCAGTGACGTAAGCCATCTTCACCCCTTTCTTTCGTCGGTCTGACCCCTTCGCGTGTGAACTGGTCACGGTCAATCCCTAGTAAATCGAGCGGCAACGATGTGCGATCGATCCGGTTCAGACCGGCGCGCTCACATCTAGCTAGATAAGAAGTGAAGATCTTGGTGGCCATCGTTGACTGCATCGGGAAACCCCGCTCTTCGATATGCTCAACCCCTCCAGCAAGCAAGACTGCCAAGGCCGAAGACAGGTCGGGTTGGGTACCAAATTCGGCAAATACTTTTTCGCCATGGTCGAGAGCCTCGTGAATTTCCGCTTCAACGTCAGGATCGCCCGCGATGGCCTGTCGGATGTGCATCGTCCCGTATGCGACGTGACGAGCTTCGTCTTGCATCGATAAGCGAAAGATCTTTTTTTCCACCGGCGTTGGAGCGATTAGCTCCCCCTGACGGAAGATGTCGAGGATAAATCCCTCGCCCAGAAGATGGAGAAGCGCTGAGGCCTGGGTGTAGGTCTTGGCTTCGAGAATGGTACGTAGCAAGCTTTCCGACCCAGCGCGCGACACCAGCAGGCCACCGCCGTTGGCCAAAGCCCGTTTTCTGAATACGTCACTGTGACGAGCTTCGTCCATGATCTGAGTCGAAAGAAACATCTTTGCTTCTAAGAAGTGGTGATTCATTCGCCACATCCACTTCGCCGGCAGGTCCGTGGCAATCATTTCTATTTCAGTGAGTACCGTGCATAACTGACACATTGCGTGTTCGATATCGGAAGGAAGTTCTCTAAGGTCACCCCAAGGAATATCCCTGGTAGACGACCACTGGCGGGATACGGCCTCTTCATATAGCTCGATCACATT
>JASMKJ010000210.1 GCA_030749275.1 Acidimicrobiales bacterium | reverse complement strand
CTCGACATAGTCAGCCGATATTGCGGCCATAGCCTCTAGGTACTCGTTGATCAACTCGCTATCAAAATCCCAGGCATTGTGGTATCCGCCGTCGCGAAGCGTGCAGTCAACGAGCACCGGATAATCACCAGACACAGCGCGAAAGATATCACCTCCGGCGGAGGGACCTTGGCAGCGTCTCAAGGACCTTGACCTCGCCACTCTCGCATGGGTCGACTAGCTCAACCGCTGCCTATACTGCGAGTTTGACCACATTCCGCTAGTTGAGTTCGGAGACCTCCACTAGCGCCATATTGTTCCAGTTGGCCAGGACGGGACTTGAGCGAGCCAGCCCGCGCCAAACTTGGGGCGGTTAACAGACGCTAGGGGGAGCCACCTTGACAGGATCTCAGTCAACTCTCAAGGAGGTTCTTTTCGGCAATCTCAATTATTTCGCGCATCTCGTAGAGCACCCAATACATGAGTTATTTGGAATCGATCTTGAGTCCTACGGCGACCCTGAGGTGAAGAGGTTGCAGGGGCCGTATTCGTCGGTAGATCCGTCCAATACAGAGCCTTTCGAGGCCGAGTTGGACGATCTAATCCGCCTCCATCACTTGGTTCTCTCGCGACGTGTGACGACAGTCCTGGAGTTCGGTGTCGGAAAATCGACGAAAGTGTTCGCCGACGCGCTGACGGAAAACATGCACCTTCATAGCAAGTACGTTGAATCTGAGCTCCGGCGATCCAATGCGTTCGAGTTGCACTCGATCGAGAACAACCAGTCCTGGATGGAGTTGGTAACCAGCCAACTCTCTCCTGAACTGAAGGACCGGTGTCACTTTCATCATTGTCCTCTCAAGGTGTCGGAATTCAATGGCCGACTATGCACCTTCTACTACGAACTGCCAGACATCTGCCCAGATTTGATCTACCTCGATGGTCCTGACCAGTTCAGCCCAGAGGGATCGCTGCGTGGCCTGACGACTGCCCATGCGGATCGGATGCCGATGTCTGCAGACATCCTGACGATTGAGCACTTCCTCACGCCGGGAACTCTGATCGTCGTGGACGGGCGAACCGCTAATGCTCGGTTTCTCAGAGCCAACTTTCAGCGCGATTGGTCGTATTTCCATTCGCCCCAAATGGATCAGCACTTCTTTGAACTGACAGAACCGCCGCTTGGGGTCTACAACCGACGACAACTCGATTACTGCCTTGGTGACAAGTACTACGAACGCGTAGCCGAAATGGCCGACTGATTCCAACTGTGTCGTAACCGGGTGGACCCAACAGTCTGATGGGGGGTGGTCACATCGAAGGTTTCTGAGCAATCGCTATGAAACGTAACGTCAACTAAGAGAAACGTGACGTCAACTAAGAAAACTTGGAGGTACCTGCCGTGAGCAGCCAGTGGTGGCGAAGGAAGCGATACAACGCCGCAGTCCTGATACTTCTCTAATCGCCGCACGGACCGA
>JASMKJ010000209.1 GCA_030749275.1 Acidimicrobiales bacterium | reverse complement strand
TGCGGAACGACCACCATTGATGAGATGCGAATGAACACTCGATTCGTCAAAATCACAGCGTCGGCATTACGCGAGAGCCATCCGCACGACATCATGATCACGAAAGAAGCACCCAACTATCGTCTTCCCTCGTGAATGATGATTGGCCCGGACCAGCGAAGTTCAGGGTTTTTGGATGGCTCTCGGCCCTATCAATAATCGCCCTATGCGTATATCTGGTCCTCGTCTAAGGGATAACGGGCGCTTATAGCCGCGTAATCTCAGTCAATTTCATTACTGCCTCACCCGCTTCGCGAGATTCCAGCAGGTCGACGAAGCCTTTCAGGCGCCATTCGTTGAAACCTTCAGGATCACAAACGATCTGTTCTACTAAGAATTGATTATCCCCAGGGGAGTCGATGGTCACCCATCTGCTGGAACGAGCATCGGCATCGGTTGAAACTTGATCAAATTCGTCCCAGTAGGCAGCGGCCGCGTCCTCAACCGACTCCGGATCAGACAAGTCGCCGTGAGCGCAGCCAGCTAAGCCCGGGTAGTCGGCACTGGCAAAAAGTTGAACCCATCGAAAGGCACCGTTGCGGATCATCACGTTGAAAGCCTGAGTGTGCATCGTGATGTCGACCACTTGGGGCCGCACTTCGTCGGGTACCCCTTGGGGGTTCTGCAAACGCTCCCACTCGTCGATCAAGCTGCTGTCCACCTGACGGATCAAGGTTCCGAGCCATTCCTCAAGATCACGCAAATCATTGGTGAACGAAGCATCAGGTACGGTCTTTCGTAGTCCCTTATACGCATCTGTCAGGTACCTAAGGAACACTCCTTCTGAGCCTTTGATTCCGTAGAAGTTGATGTATTCGCGAAACGTCATAGCGCGCTCGTACATGTCTCGAACAATTGACTTGGGACGAAGATTCTCGTGTCCAACCCAGGGATGGTGGAGAGCCCACGCATCGAAATTTGCGTAAAGAAAATCTTTCAGAGGCTTTGGCCATTCAACCTCGTCAAGCCGAGCTACACGCTCCTCGTATTCGACACCGGCGCCTTTCAATTCGACGAATAATTCGTCGCGGGCTTTAGCTGCCTGCCGCATCAAGATGATGGTCGGATTCTCAAGTACCGACTCGACAACAGTAAGCACATCTAGGGGGTAACTCGGATCGTTTGGGTCTAGGAGCTCAACCGCATCAAATACGAACGGCGAGAGGGTACCGGTTAAATCGAACTCTGCCTGGAGATCCAAATTGACCCGCACAAGCCGTTCTTCAGCGTCAGGTTTGTCCAAGGTTTCGACAATTCCGGCAGCTGCGAGCGATCGGTACATGGCGATTGCTTTCCTGATGTGCCGCCGCTGATCCGGTCGCGACTCGTGGTTCTTAGTCAGGAGTTTTCGCATACTTCCGCAGCCGTCCCCTGGACGATCCAACACATTCAAGAGCATTGAGTGTGAGACCTCGAAATTAGATTTCAGTTTTTCAGGCCGACCATTTCGTAGACGTTCGAAGGTCTTGTCATCCCAGTGTGCGTAGCCCCTTTCGGGAGGCTTCTTACGTTGAATTTTCCTGAGCTTCTTCGCATCGTCACCCGCCTTGGCGGTCGCCTTCAGATTTTCAACATGATGTTCGGGCGCCTGGCACCAGACGAACCCCTCGTCATCGAAACCTTTGCGGCCAGCTCTACCTGCAATCTGATGAAAATCTCGCACGCTCAAGACCGCAGTGTCATGTCCATCGAATTTGCACAATTGAGTGAACAGAACTGTGCGAATAGGAACGTTGACACCAACTCCGAGAGTGTCAGTTCCACATATCAGTTTGAGGAGACCGTCTTGAGTCAATCGTTCGACAAGGAGCCGGTATTTTGGCAAAAGGCCAGCGTGATGGACCCCTATGCCCGCCTTGACGAATCGGGCGACGTCTTTGCCAAAAGGTGAATCGAAGCGGAAGTCAGCGATCGCTTCCTTGACGCGGTCTTTTTCAGCGCGTGAAAGCACATCCAAACTGGTGAGTGCCTGAGCTCGTTCTGAGGCTGCTCGTTGCGTGAAATGAACGATGTAAACAGGCGCCCTATCAAGTTCAACGAGCTCATGAATTGATTCGAGCAGAGTTGACTCCCGATACTCCCAACCCAAAGGCACAGGACGGTGCTGGGAGGTGACTTCAACGGCTTGGCGACCAGTCCGTTTCTCCAAATCCTCGAGAAAAAACTCGGCCGGACCGACAGTTGCGCTCATCAAAAGGAATTGCGTATTCGTCAATTCGAGAAGAGGCACCTGCCAAGCCCACCCTCTATCACGATCCGAGTAATAGTGAAACTCGTCAACTACCGCAGTATCGACAGGGGCCGCGGAGCCGTGACGCAAAGCAACATTTGCCAAGACTTCCTGAGTGCAACAGATAATTGGCGCGCCCGCATTGACTGACCCATCTCCGGTCAGCATTCCCACATTGTCGGCTCCAAGTTCATCGCAAAGAGAAAAAAACTTTTCTGAAACCAGAGCTTTGATCGGAGCCGTGTACCAACAACGTTTCGAGTTAGCCAAAGCATCAAAATGTGCGGCCGTCGCAACCAAGGACTTTCCGGAACCCGTTGGAGTTGTGAGGATCACGTGTTGCCCAGAGAACATCTCAAGGACAGCCTCCTCTTGACTGTCATACAAATCGATGTTCGCCTCCACAGCCCAGTTCAAGAAACCGTCAAGCAAACTCTCAGAACTCGCATCGGAGGGAAGAAATTCCAGTAAGCGAGGCATGTTCACAACGGACGTAATTGACTGAGGTGGTCGTTCAAGAGAACCCCAGTTGGATCGACCTCTTCTCGAACATGCCACCACCGAGTCCAATGGTCATAGTCGGCGGCCAACTGATCACCAGTCAAGTAGTGAACCTTTCCCCAATGTGGGCGGCCTCCATGTGACCTGAAAATTCTTTCGGCATCCTGGTAGTAGGAAGTTTCATCTTTTTCGACCGCTTCATGAATAGAAATTGTGACCGTGGAGCGCCCTCTTGCTGGGGATAGCCAAACGTCATCAGCAGCGACGGTTCGATATTCGATCGGCCATTCCACGTCTGGATAGCTACCCGATAACAAATCCTTGATTTCCTCGACGCAAGAGGGACCATTGTCCACTGGCACCGAGTACTCCATTTCGGTGTGTGGGTTGAGGCGCTGATTTGGTAGAACCTCAAAACTCCAAGCCAATCTTTGCCCCTCGTTTCCTAGGGGGTAACGGCACGGCTCATCAGTGATGTCGATTGATTTGCAAACTGCTCGTTCTTGCCCCGGCCACCAAAAATATTCGAAATGCCGGGTTGCCGTTGTCAGCTCATCGACTCTTTCCATGACACTTCCGAGCGGTTCAAGCCATTGACGCTCCGCGAGTCGATATGCCTCTCGCACCTGCAACGTCACCTCTAAAACCACACCTACAGCCCCCAAGGACAGTCGGGCAGCTTCGAATAACTCGGGCTCTAGGTCCCGGCTGCAAGTCACCACTGAGCCGTCGACCAGAAGGATCGTCAACTGAGTTACTGCACTTGAGAAACTTCCCAGGTTGATTCCGGTCCCATGAGTGCCGGTGGCTATCGCACCTCCAACCGATTGTTGATCAATATCGCCTTGGTTCAGGAGACCCATCCCGTGGTCAAGTAGTGGCCGCCCACAGGCATGAATTTTGGTACCGGCGCGAAATGTTGCCGTCATCGCCTCCTTATCGACTGAGACGAGTCCGGTCATAGGGCGAGTGTCAAGAATCACGCCATCGGTGGGTAACAGTGGGTAATGGGAGTGTGCGGTGCCGGCGGTTCGGACGGTCCAGCCGCCGTCGCGTGCTGCTAAGAGTTCACTTCTGATCGCATCAACGGTGCCTACTTGAACGATGTTTTTCGGCTCGGCTGAAAGTTTTCCTGACCAATTGGTCCAAGTCGCTTTGTCGCCGTGATCTGTCATGCACAGGAGCTTAGAACTGAAAATCCATCGTGGAGATGCGCTAGTTGCCCTCGTTATCGGAGTTTCTACCCGGCCAAACTTCAGGATTGAGAATATGTGAGGGTTTGATGCCAGCGAACGCGGAAAGGACTTGGTCTAAGGCCATGCTGAAAATACGTTCCCTCCCTTCAGGCGTTGCTGATGCGACGTGAGGCGTGACGAGAACATTCTCGTGTTCCAACAACGGGTGCCCAGAGGGGAGCGGTTCTGGTTCAGTGACATCAAGGCCCGCACCTGCGACCTTTCCGCTCTCCAAAGCAACAAACAACGCGTGATCGTCTATAAGAGCGCCTCGCGCGGTGTTCACTATGAAAACTCCGTCACGCATGTGACCGATCAATTCACTGTCTACCAGGTGGCGGGTTTCTGAATTAAGCGGTGCATGAACTGAAATGACTTGAGCTTCGGAGACTGCCTGTTTGAGATCGATGGAACGTTCAACCCCAAGGGTCTCAAAGTGTTCGTCTGATTCAAACGGGTCATATGCGGTGACATGCATTCCCACAGCCGTAGCGACCTTTGCAACCCGTGAACCGATGCGGCCCAGACCAATCAGAGTGAGTGACGCGCCGTCGAGTTCCAGTGCTCGATGGAGTGGTCCATAGTTGCCTTCTTGGCGATGAAGGCGTAGTTCACTTTGTTTCAGCCCTTTTGAGACAGAAAAAATAAGTGCTAAGGCATGTTCTGCGGTTGAGATTGTCGGCCCATCAGGTGTGTTACACACCGCGATCCCATAAGCGGTGGCATCGTCGAGAACCACGTTGTCGAAGCCGATTCCGGCGCGGGCTAGAACCCTCAGGTTAGGTGCTTCAACAAATACGGACTGGTCATAGATTATGGAAGCCCCTGCTATCACTCCGTCTGCGTCGTCGATACCGTCGAGAGGATCGGCCGATGTCGGCCACGAGAAAGTTGCTTTGCCGTCCACTCGATCCGTCAAGACGGAATTCGGCGAACGATCAAACCAAATGATGGGTGGATCGGCCATGCTGGGACTTTAACCCCGCCGAGTCGATTCGGTCCGACCTGGATTCTGCTTTCTCATTACGATGAGCGTTGTCAGGAGAACTCATGCACGTCGATGAAGCGATTATCCATGACTTAGAGAGATACCGAGCTGAGGGGTACCCCTGGGCTGAATGGGATTTGTTTAGAAGTGAGGCACCGGTCTATTGGTATGAACGAGATGGGATTACGCCGTTTTGGTCAATCACTCGATATGCAGACGTGAAACAGGTTTCAGGAGACAATGAGACATTTGCGAATGGCCAAGGCCGATTGCGGTTGGACCTTGCTGAGCGGGATAAACGGTTTTGGGATGGGTATCGCGAACGAATGACGGAGCGAGGTTGGGATCCAGACGAACCGCCCGACTTCATCTACACCGACCGGCCCGTGCACTGGGATATGCGGCGGCTGGTTGCACCCGAGTTCACTCCTAAGGCCATGCGATCACGAGAAGAATCGCTCACTCTTCACGCTCAGTTGTATGCCGATCAATTTGCGGAAAAGATTGACGCTCACGGAACAGCAGACCTAGTTGAAGGCCTAGCGGTGAAACTGCCACTCGCAACCATT
>JASMKJ010000208.1 GCA_030749275.1 Acidimicrobiales bacterium | reverse complement strand
CTTGGTCCCCGTTTGGACCGACAACGAAAACCTCGAGACCCCGAAGTCCGCACGTTCGGTCACATAGTGGTTGACGAGACTCAAGATCACACCCCAATGGCGCTGCGTATGATTGCTCGACGTTCGTTGAACGGATCAATGACGCTCGTAGGGGATATAGCTCAGGCAACAGCGCCAAGTGCTGCGGCGAATTGGGAAGAAGTGTTAACCCACCTGCCTCCCGGGAGTAATGAGCCTCGAGTGCGAGAACTCACGCTCAGTTACCGTATTCCTGCTCCCAACCTTGAGCTGGCAAACAAAGTTCTTGCCATTGCCGCGCCAGATCTCGCTACACCGAAAGCCGTGCGATCGGTCGGCACTCCGCCTCGGATCATTGAAGTGACTGATGGCGCCGACTCGTCCGTTGAGCAACTTGTCGCCGAGTCGGTAGCGATAGTTGAAGAAGAGTCTGAGGCTCTCGGGGGTGGTTCGGTAGCAGTTATCGCACCGGAGAGTCTGATCGACTTGGTTGACGCTGCCTTGGAGGCTAGGTCTATTGAGTACGGACGAGCGACTACTGCTTCTCGAAATGTCAGTGGGCCGCTACATCCGAAAATAGCTTTGGTGCCAGTTCAATTAGTCAAGGGGCTAGAGCTAGACGGTACCGTCGTCATTGAACCAGCGACTATTTTGGATGAAGAACCTCAAGGCCTCCGTGCCCTATTCGTGGCATTGACCCGATCAACGAAACGACTGGCGGTCGTGCATGCTCGCTCGTTGCCGGAAGCTATTCGAGATTGAGAGTTTTGAGAAAACTGTCTGTGATCCAAATAGGGATGGAGTCCTGTTAGGCGTATCCGAGTATTCGGTCAACCGCTATTTCAATCACCGTGCGATCGGGACGCTCCTGAGGTACTCGATAACGCCTGGCGTAACGTTCCGTGCCTTCCCGACATCGATTTGCATCATCAGTGACCTCTGCTTTTCCTTCAAGGCTCAGCCAACGGCCGCCGTCGATTTGACACACGACAGCTCGACTACCAGGTGCTTGTCTCAAGATTCTGCTTTTCATTGATCCCGCCCACGTGATCACCCGAACCAGTTTGGTGTCCTGGTCCCAAGTGAATCCAACAGCAGTCACATGAGGACTGCCGTCCGGCCTCAGAAGAGTCAATGAAGCGAGGTGGCGTTCATGGAGGAAGGATTGGATTTCATCGCTCAGGTTTACGGGGTTTAGAGTCATCAGGAGTGAGCTATTGCGTCGAGGACGTTAAGACGAGCAGCGCGTCGAGCTGGCAGAATTGCAGCAAGGACACCAGCAACAATGCACATGACAAGAATGACGACAAAATTGCCAACGGGAATGCCGAAATCTGTGATGAATGACTCTGGCATGGCTTGAACTGCAATAAAGCCGAGCAAAGTCCCCACAAGTATTCCCAATACCCCACCGAACACTGCAATGATTACTGCTTCCCATCTGATCATTCGCCTTGTTTGACGTCGGGTCATACCTACAGCTCTCAGGAGCCCGATCTCCCTTGTTCTTTCGAAGACGGACAACATCAAGGTGTTGACGATTCCCAAGACAGCGATGATCACGGCGAATCCGACGAGCGCGTTGACTGTCACCAACAACGTGTCGATTCGACCTTCAATCGTGTCCTGGTACTCGGTTCGATCTTGAAGAACCGCCTCAGGGTAATTGACGGCGACAGCATCGAGTTTCGATCGGATGTTTTGGACCTCAACTCCATCTTGAAGCTCTATGGCGGCGAAAAGGTCTGCCTGCCGCGCTGGGTCGAAACCACTTTCGTAGGTGCTCATGTCGATGACCCAGTTCCCGAGGATGGAACCGTCATCAAAGATTCCGATAACCCGTAAATCTTTCGGACCAGCCACCGGGAATGTAGCCGACAGCACGTCACCTACGGCCAAAGCAAGATCCGCGGCGGGATCCTTATGAACTAGGACACCGTCGTTCGACAGACCCGAATAGCTGCCCTCGATCAACGAGATGTCCAACACGCGACCCAAACCCTCTTCTTGAGTACCGATCACGTCTTTGGACTCTCCGGCGACACTCATTTGTGCGGTACCGGGCCCTCCTCGAAATCCGACAGCTATCGCCACACCATCAATCTCTTTGAGTTCTTCAACAAGCTGGGGACTAAAGCCCCACGAATCGGGCCCGTTGTTGTCAATGAAGAAGTCCGCCCCTAAAGAGGAATCCAGTATCGAAGAAAATGTCTTTTTGAAACTGGTGCCGACGACCAACACCATTGCAACTAGAGCCAAACCGACCATCAAAGCTGAGGCGGTAGATGCTGTTCTGCGGGGGTTCCTGCTCGCATTTTCTCTGGCCAAATTCCCGGACGCGCGAGCGAAGCGAGTAATGGGCCAACCCAAGAGTCGAGCTGCGGGTCGGGCGACGAGAGTGCTGAGAAGAGAAATAGAGATGAATAACAGCAGCGCTCCCGTCGCTAAGAGACCGAGCTGTCGTAGCGCACCACTATCGGTCGTGATTCCGAAGGCGGTAGCGAGAACCCCCGCTACTCCCAAAAGAACGCCGACAATGGTTCGGCGGCGACCACCGCCTGACCAGAGGCTCAAGTCGTCTCGTAGGGCCGCGATGGGTGGAATCCTTGAAGCTTTCCGCGCCGGTGAAACAGCCGCTAACAGGGTTATTCCGATACCCACTATTGCTGCTGCAATCCATGTACGCGCTGCGATGACTAGCGGTCCGTCCGGCAAACCTGATCCGTCAC
>JASMKJ010000207.1 GCA_030749275.1 Acidimicrobiales bacterium | reverse complement strand
GTGTGGCCTCCGTCTTGAAGTTGTTGGATGAGTTCGATGATGCCGTGAATGGATTCTGTTGCGCGAGGTTCGTAATCCGCGGGACGTGTGTTTAACGCCGCCATGTCTTGGCTGAATCGTTCCATTTCTTGTTCAGCTAATTGAAGAAAATCGACACCTAGTTCTCGTGCCTTGGGCAAGATGCTGTCATCTACGTCGGTGACGTTTCTGACCATCTCGACCGTGTGTCCGAGATCCTCTAGCCGCCGGACGATGAGGTCGTAGGTGAGATACGTCGCGGCGTGACCTAAATGGGTGGAGTCATAAGGCGTGATGCCGCACACATACATCTGAACGTGGTCATTCAACTCAAGGTCAACTACAGCTTGTTGGGCAGTGTCATATAGACGCATAGTCATCAAGATGTCACTTTCTTGGCCAGCGACTCCGGTTCTTTCACCCTACGTCGGAGATGGGTCAACTGGCGGTGATATGGAAGTCGAATTTGACGGTGCGGAAGTTGAGGAGCCTTCGTTGCTGGGTACTCTCAAACAGGTGAATGTTTCCGAGGATGACCAGATGTTCGAAACGATCGAACATTTTCGGCAGCGCCGTCGTCTTCCGTCGATTGATCGGGACCATCTGGCGTCTGTCATTGATGAAATCTCTTTAACTGGCAGTGAACCGATCAAATACGTTGCGGGTCTCTTTGCTCGTCACGAAATTGTCTTCGTTGGTCATAACTTTCCCTCGCGAAAAATAGGGATGTTCATGCAGGAGTTAGTTCCTGCGGTAACCGGCGCCGGGGTGCATGTGCTCGGTATCGAATGGGCATGTGTGGACGATCAGTCACTATTGGACGAGTTGGTAACCGCAGAACAATTTGACGAGGGGATCGCACGGTCCGCTTTGTTTCGATGGGGATTGAGACATCATTTCGCATACATCGAGTATCTAGACATCCTCAGATCTGTCTGGGCGGTAAATAGAACCCGCTCCCCTGACTCACCCATATTTCGGGTCGTTGCGCTCGATTACGACATTGATATAGATGCCGTTACCGAGAATGCTGATTTGTTGTCGCCGTACGCATGGGAGCATTTACGGGCAAGAGGAACCGCTTCGCGACACATGGCCGATGTCCTTCTTCGTGAATGCACAAACAAAGGGCGGAAGGCTCTGGTGCTGACCCGCACCGGGAATGCTCTGACACGTCTCAGGCGTCGACCCCATCCAATAGTCGATCGCATCGACAGCGAAATTGTTGATGGGCGGGTCGTAGGCTGCGGGAATCACGTGTATAGCGCCATCGCTGACCGAGCGGCGACTGTTCTCATTCACCAACCGTTAACTGCCGACGGAGAACACGGCTTGTTCACCCTCCCCGCGGATGGCTATCTAGATGCCGCTTTTGCCCACTCAAACAAACCTCATTTCCCAGTCGCGTTTGACGCGACTTCCGGTCTCATAGGGCGGCTGTCGTGTTCGACATCCGCGGACAGTGGAGATATTTCCCAGCTATCTCATGGCTGGGTGTTCTTGGAGCCGTCTCGGGAAGTACGCGGACCCACTCCTCTGCAAGGATGGGTTACCGATGCAAATCTTGCCGAGGCACGTAGGTGGTCACTTGATCCGCAACTTAGAAGTTCCCAAGCAACGGCTGAAGACTTTGCGAATGCCATTAATCACGCAGCAGCAGCGGCCGAGCTCAGTTGGACTCAGATCGTTTAAACAACGGATAGGTGTGAGATGAGTGACACGCGTGAACCGGAGCAGGTGAAAGCGACAGGCTTGCAATCTGCATCCGAACATCTCATCGAGTTGGCTAGCTCAAAACAGTTGGTGCTACTGGGCGACCAAATCGGCATCAGCCAGCACGTTTCTTTCGTCGGTCAGATTCTGCCCGAACTGTATGAAGCCGGTGTCAGAAACCTAGCGTGGGAATTCACTAACTCTAGAGCTCAACCCCAACTCGACAACTTGCTCGCAGCCGATGTGTGGGATGAGGCTCAATGCACAGATTTGTTCATCGACTTGCTCGGAATTGGCTTCACATACCGCGAATATGCGGAGGTGGTGCATGCAGCTTGGTTGTTTAATCGAACTCTTGAACCCGATTCGCCCGCCTTCAGGATCATTGGCCTAGGAATTCCAACCTACGTCGAAGACCCAGATCTTCTTGACGGCCGGTCTGCTGCCGAATTGGAGCTCCGCAATTGGTGGATGGGTGGCCATTACCGCGACATAGTTGCGTTTCACATGGCCAATACTTTGACTAACGAAATACTTCGGGCGGGAGAGCGTGCCTTGGTATGGGTTTCGGGAGAGCGATCCACTACCAAGCTTGTCCAGTGGGACGATGGTGTGCCGACAGTCACGGTCGGAAACCTCCTCCATCGTTGGGTTGGGGAGGGTGTTACCCGAGCAGTATTTCATGGTGCAGTCACTGACAGCGACGCTGTGCAACGGGTCGAGTCGTTGGTCGCTGCCGCTCCCGAACAACCCGAAACATTCGGTATCGCTTTAGACCTGGCGACACTCGGCAACGTCGGATTGAACGAACTGGTTGGCTCCGTAGACGGAGTCGAGACGTCACTAAGACTGCGCGATGTTGCAGATAGCTACATTTGGCTCGGAGGTGTCGAAAGCTGGAAGCCGTGCGAGCTGATTCCAAACGTCATGACGGATGAAAATTTCGATCAGGTAGAAGCCCGCTATCGAGCACTTGATCCACGCGCCGAACCATGGACGGAAGCGGAGCTCGAACAGATACGCGAAGAAGGCCAAGCAACGCTTGTGAATTCCTGGGTCAAACTCCCAGTCGCCGAAGAGCCCCCCGTGAAGCAATCGAGATTCAGGAGACGGCGTTCGTGAACGAGTTCATACTTGGGGTTGATCTAGACGGGGTGTGCGGACAACACACTGAAATATTCCGAGAAATCGTCTCCAAAGAGTTAGGTGTCAGTGAGGAGTCATTGCCCTTGGAACGGAGCTGGGACTTTCGTGAGTGGGGTTTCGGACCTGATGACTTCGAGCGACTCCACCGCGTAGCTGTCATGGACCACCGGATGTTTAGGGACATGGAAGTGGTTCCCGGTTGTGCGGAAACCTTGTGGCGTCTGTCAGACGCCGGCATTTGGATTCGAATCGTTACCCATCGTCTCTACGTCAACTGGGGGCACGCTGTCGCTATCGCCGACACTGCTCAATGGTTAGATGAAAAACGAATTCCCTATCGTGACGTTTGTTTCGTGGGAGAAAAACCTGACGTGGCTGCGCATGCTTATGTGGATGATGGGCCTCACAATGTTGAAGGACTAAGAGAGGCGGGGCACACCGTTATCACCTTCGATCAACCGTATAACCGCCACATCGAAGGACCGCGAGTGTCTTCTTGGGCTGAACTTGAAGAAGTAGTCCTAAAACTGGCAGCAGAGCACGCTGGCTCTGTCGCCCAGCAACTACCTGGTTTGGATGCTGGTTCTCAGCGCTTAGCCGAAAGAACCGGGGAACAGTTGTGAGCACACCACCTGAACCCATTGACGCCGCGACGGTGGTGGTCGCGAGAGATAGTACCGATGGCGTCGAAGTTCTTATGCTCCGACGGAATTCCAAAATCTATTTCGGTGGCATGTGGGTATTCCCGGGCGGGCGAGTGGATCCAGCCGATCGCGCTGATTCTCGTACCGTACCTATGTGCGATGGCGGCGATGGTCGGGGCTTTCATGCCGCAGCAATTCGCGAAGCTCATGAGGAAGCGGGCATCGACCTCACTGACACGGAGCTACATCATTTCGCCCACTGGCTTCCCCCCGCTGTGCGTCCTAAACGATTTTCGACCCAATTTTTTCTGGCCTCAGCTCCCGAAGGTCTCAACGTAGCTATCGATCACGGTGAAATCACCGAACATCATTGGATGACCCCCCGCGAAGCACTGCGTCGACGTGCCGCCGGCGAAATAGAGATAGTGACACCCACTTTCTGTACTTTGAACTGGTTGCAAGACTTCGAGTCGGTAGATGACGCTTGCTCGGCGATCCGACATCCGGAGTGCTTCCACACCCACATAAAAGAGGTGGATGGACCTGATCCAGGAATCGTTGCTTTCTACGATGGGGACATCTCTTATGAATCCCTGGACTTAGATGTCACGGGACCGCGACGGCGTTGTTACATGCTTAAGTCCGCTTGGTGGTGGGAAGAGAATCTAGGTGAAGTTCCCGACGATAGTTAAGGCCGCTTCTTCGGAGGGTTAATGATCGTGACCATGGGGGCGAGCGGCATACAGCCCGGCGCGTGCATCAACCTCAGCTAAGTCAAGCAAGGCAAGACTGTTGACGATCCGTTCGAGTGCGGTCAACCAACAGGAGTAATAGTCCCACTCGGGTTGCTCCCCTCCCTCGAGTGCCTCCCATTCGCCGATGACGTCTATGAGGTGATGTCGAAAGTCGTTCCAAGTGAAGTGTTCTGAGTCAACTAGATCTGCTGCGACACCAAATGCTCGACTTTGCCACGGAGCTTCAAACACCAACTCCCCATTGTCGCGAGGTGGCGCGACCGACGAACCATCCAACACTTCGACTCCGGTCATGGAGTCTGAGCCCTTGCTACGCCGATCATCGAGTCTCGAGTAACCAGCTCAGCCAACTCTTCGATTTCCAGATGTTCACTTCCGGCTGGGCGCTCCGGAAGGACAAGGAATCGGGTTTCCGAACTGCTATCCCACACCCGTATCTCGGTTTCGGCTTCAAGGGATAAGCCCATCTCTTCAAGCACTTTTCTTGGTTCACGGACAACTCGAGCCCGATATTCAGGGCTCTTGTACCAAGCTGGTGGCAAGCCCAATAAGGCCCAGGGGTAGCAGGAGCACAAGGTACAAACGACAACATTGTGAATCCCCGGTTCATTCGCCTTGATCTCCACATGTTCAATTTGAGCGCCACTAACATTTTCTTCTTGCAATACCTGATCGGTGTCGGCAACGAGACGATCTCGAAACTCTGGCTCCAGCCAGGCTTTCGCTACGAGACGGGCCCCGATCATGGGACCCAAATCATGTTCAAATCTTTCAATTAGCGAATCAATTCGCGCTCGGTCTATCAGCCCTTTCTCGACAAGAAGGTCCTCCAACGCCTCAGTTCTTGCCTCAGGTAACTGCGAGTCCATTTCATGGCGGTGGTCTTCCTTTTCGGTCACTGTGCCTCCGCTTCTAAGCGCAAATAGTTTTCGTACAGGTCAACGTTCACTACGACTCCTTTTTCGGCGTCGTCGCCCCAAAGGTCTTCGGCTTTGTAGGCCACACAAATAACGTGCTGGGGTCGTTCCCCAAGGTTGTGGGCAGTGCTGTCAGGAAGGACTTCGGCCGGGTGGATCTTAACGACGACACCCGGTACGCCCCAGACATAACCAGGCAGCCGGGAGTGACCGCCTGCACGGTTTCCGGGCGCCACCACCCGGTCACCTATTTGGAAGGAAGAGGGTCGATCAAGTTCTCGTCTGACCGTCCGGTGAGCCGGCACGGGGGCAGGTAAATCGGGGGGCAACTCGTCCTCATCTACCTCTACAGCGGACGATACCCGGTACCCAGCACCGGTCCCGTGGGCAACTCCGGCATGGGTATCCAACTCTCCAGCTTCAAAGTGGCCGTATTCCTCTAGGAGGACTTCCATCCCCGAGCGCCATCGTCCGTAGTAACCGTCAGCTGCGAAATAGTCTTTTTCTGCGAGTCGTTCAAGTGCGCGTCGAAATTCTCCAGGGCGAACGGCTGTGTGCCGGAGCACCTGGGACATCATGCCGAAGACTCGTCTTTCCCATTCTTCGTGGAATGGTTTCTCATCCGGATCGTAGGGGACGCGACCCCAGCCGGATGTTCCGCCGAGGTCATGAACCCCTAGCGTTTGGTTCACTGCTGTCTTATCTTCCATTGACCGAACCGCCGTCAACGGTGTAAATCCCGCCGTTGATGTAACTGGCATCATCGGAAGCCAAGAACGCGACCAATGCTGCTACTTCATCGGGTTCGCCGTAGCGGCCCATCGGGTTGCGTGATGCCAAGTCTTTGCGAATCATTTCGGCCTGGTCACCGCCAAAGCCCTGCTCCAGGCTTCTCATCATTCGAGTTTCTATCGGCGACGGGCAAACAGCATTCACTCGGACACCTTGAGGTACTAGTTCAAGAGCAGCCGACTTGGTTAATCCAACAACACCATGTTTGCTCGCCACGTATGCAGACAGCCCTCTCGCTCCCAATAATCCAGCTGTCGAAGCCGTGTTCACTATTGAACCGCCACCGTTTGCGATCATCGCGGGACCCGAATATTTCATTCCTAGCCACACGCCTCGTAAGTTCACGTTGATTACCTGATCGAAGTCGTCTTCTGGGTAATCCATGAGGCCGATAATTCGTCCTTCGATACCGGCATTGTTGAAGAGAACATCAAGTCGTCCGAATTCGTCGAGGCATCGTTCGACGTAGGCCGACACGTCCGATGCCTGGCTGCAATCTGCTGGTTGGGAGAACACCTTCACTCCGAATGGGTCGGCTTCGGCTATAGCCGCATCCAAATCAGATCCTTCTAGGTCAACTGCCAGAATGTGAGCGCCTTCCGACGCGAATCTGCGAACCGCGGCGAGGCCTATCCCTCCAGCGGCACCGGTGATTATGACGACTTTGTCTTGAAAACGCATGTAAATAGACTCCCACGGATGGGCACGCTTCGGGAGATCCTGCAACAATTAGGGCTATGAGCGAAGCAACTAACCCTGAATCCGTCGTCGACTCCTTCATTTCGAAGATCGAGTCACGAGACCTCGACGCAGCGCTTGAGCATGTTTCCGAGGATTGTTATTACGACAACGTCCCCATTGGTGACATGACCGGCAAGAGCGACATGCATCAATTTCTCAGCGGCTTACTTAAGGGCGAGGGTCCGGTGGAATTTGAGGTGGTACGCCAACCCTGCACCGGCAACACGGTGATGAATGAGCGACTCGATCGTTTCAACACGGCAAGTGGCCGACAGATTGAACTTCCGGTAATGGGAATCTTCGAGGTAAACGAAGGTTTGATCACATTTTGGAGAGATTATTTCGATAACGGCATGTTTCTTCGACAGATAAAAGGTGACGGCTAAGATAGAGCTAAGCCAAGATGAGCGATCACCACAGCGCATCACATTGACAGGGGTGGACAGTGAGCACAACGACTGAATTTCTTGATCCTCGGGCTCAGCCGAAGGCGGTTGCTGAGCCGTACGACATCAAGGTTGACTTGGACAGTCCTTTGACCATCGGGCTGGTCGCCAACGGCTTTCCTGACAGTGTTCGCTTTTTGGATCATGTTGAGAAAACACTTGCTCAGGCAGTTCCGTCGGCATCGTTTGTCCGATACGACAAGGGTGACGCTTCGTCAGTTGTCGGCGGAAAAATGCTTGAAGACATCCAAGAGGAGTGTCAGGCGGTTGTCGCAGCGTACGGTCATTGAGGTAGCTGCACTTCTGGCACCGTGCGTGACAGCATTTCAATAGCTCGGCTGGGGATTCCAGCGGTGGCCCTCGTCACTGAAGAGTTCTGGCCTCAGGGTGATTTCTTTGCGAACTCTTCGGGCATGCCTGAAGTTCCCCGCGTCAAGTTGCCTCATCCGGTGGCGGGTACCGGGGAGGACAAGATGGCTGAGGTGGCTTCTGACATCACGCCGTCCATCGTTGAACTTCTCAGTTCCTGAACGGCGCGACTCGATTCAAATGAGTTTGCTTGACGCAGCGTCAGAGCATGACGCTCTAGAGCTACTACACGACCTGGGCTGTACCGACGGCTTGCCTGTCGTCATCCCGACCGCGGATCGGGTGGCGCGGATGGTTCTCGCGACCGGCTACGAACCGGACCTGGTCCTCGGGGAAATGGGGCCGATGTACGGTTCGGCAACTGTAGAAAAGGTCGCAACGGCCGCGGTCATGGCTGGATGTATCCCCGACCATGCTCCCGTTGTGGTCGCCGCGGTCAGGGCCGTTTGTCAACCAGAATTTGATTTGACGGAGATGCAAGCGACGACGCATTGCACTGCACCGCTCATGATTGTTTGCGGTCCCGCTCGGCATGCTTGCGGACAAATTGCTTCGGGCTTTGGTGCTCTGGGGCCGGGGCATCGGGCGAATGCGTCGATTGGCCGGGCTCTGCGACTCGCGATGATCAATATTGGTGGCGCCCGACCTGGTTCTTCTGACATGGCTTTGCATGGACATCCGGGCAAGTTCACCTACTGCGTCGCCGAGGACGAAGAGAACAGTCCCTTCCCGGGGTTACACACAACCTTTGGTTATGAGCCAGATCAAAGTGCGGTCATTATTACCGGTGCTGAGGCGCCTCACTCCACGTTCTTTACCGGTGATCGAGACGATCCCAACTCCGTGGAGAGTTTGTTGAATGTCATAGCGCTTGTTATGGCGAACCCGGGGAGCAACAACGTCCATATTCGAGGGGGTTCGATCACGGTGATCATGAATCCAGATCACGCGGAGGTCATCAGGCGCGCTGGGTTGACTCGAGAAGACGTGCAGGCCGAACTTGCGAGTCGCGCAACTATTTCGGTCGGGACTATGCGTCGAATAAATCCGACGTTTTTTGTGCAAGGAGTAGACACGGACGACAAAGGTCGCTTCAGCGACGCTGCAGATGAGGACCTCGTTCATGTCCTTAAAGATCCGAGCCGTGTACTTGTTCTGCAAGCCGGGGGAAGTGGTTTGTACACCATGGTTATGCCGTCATGGTGTGCAGGTCCTCACCGCAACGCGATAGTGCATTCAGAAATTGAGCTTGATCAAGTGTGTGAGATTCCAGGAATGGCTCGTTGATCTGCTTGACCTCAAATGAAAGGAAGTGGTCGTGACCGAGGATCGACCCCATGGTGGTCTCTGGTTCGAAGAGCTCACCCCGGGACTTGTTATACGTCATCGTTTACGTCGAACTGTTACCGAAACCGACAACATCATGTTCACGACGATGACCATGAACCCGGCGGCTCTGCACCTCGATTTTGACTATGCGGAGAAGGAAACCCAGTTCGGGCAACCACTGGTGAACTCGATGTTCACCGCCGCGTTGGTTGTGGGAATTTCGGTTCACGAAACAACCCACGGAACCACCGTCGCGAACTTAGGGTTTGAAGAAATGAATTTCCCAGCGCCGGTTTTTCACGGAGACACAATCCGCGTCGAATCTGAAGTAGTGAGTGCCCGTGAATCATCTAGCAAACCTGATCAAGGGATCGTCTTGTTTGAGCACCGGGCACACAACCAAAGCGATGTTTTGGTTGCCACGATGAGGCGAAACGCTCTGATGTGGAAACAGCCCACCTAGAGAAAAACTTCCGAGACAAACCCTCGCAGGGACTCGCGAGCTTGGGCAGATACCGTCATCAGTCCATCTCCCCGTTTTGGAGTGTCAACGATGACCTACACCGCCCCTACAGACGCTTTCCGTTTTGACGAATACAGGTCAGCGGTCGAAGGTAAACGTGTCTTCATCACAGGCGCGGGCAAAGACGGTGGCATCGGTCAGGCATTCGCTTTGTCGACCGGACTCAACGGTGCCGCATCTGTGGGCGTCCATTTTCATCGCAGTTACGAAGACGGATTCGATCTCGTCAACCAACTACGGGCCGAAGGAGTGAATGCCTTCCCGGTTCAAGCCGATGTAACAAACTTGGGTGACTTGTGGGCAAGCAGAAGTTACGTCATCGAACAAATGGGTGGTCTTCCACCCAATCTCGTGATCTGCAACTCAGGACTAACTGAATCGGGTTATAGCTTCGGTCGAGCTCTCAAAGAAGAAGATGGGGAACCCGCCGCCGTCCGTCGAGCACGGGTCCGTCAACACTTTCTCGACAATCTGGACGAGTCACGTCTAGTTCTCGACACCAAAATCGACGGCTTCCTCGCATCAACACACCTCTGGGCGGGTGAGGCCGTTCATCACAACGAACCAATCCAGTTGGTATATGTGTCGTCTCGCCAGGCGATTGATCCTGGGCCCGCAGTCCCGGGTTACGCGATCAGCAATTGGGCAGTCCTGCAGTTACCTAGGGTATTGAAAGTAAACCTGGGTAAAAGCTCCGATCTGGTTCAAAGTTTCTCCTTAATGTTTCCATTCATCCGCACAGGAATGACTGATGAGTACGTCGACAATGAGCGGGTTTTTGGTCGATGGCAACCGCGAATGCTGGAACCAAGCGAAATGGCACGGGCTTTCATGGCTCTGTTAGCGCGTCCAGGTGAAGAGACCGACGACGGTATGTTCGAATTGATGGTGGACCCGGCGGGTGATGATATCGAGGTGACTTGGCGCCAGGTCAAATTCAATCTCGCCGAAGAGCCACTCGCATGGAGCGTCGAGAACCCGCTCAGGTTCTAGAAAGCCCAGTACCGAGAACTACGGAGTGCCGGCTCCTGGTATTTCTACTCGCACTCGCTCTATTCGTCCTTCGCGACGGTCAGCGGCTCCCCCCCTGCCCGACGTTGGGGCTGTCACCAAGTACAAAGTCTTTCGATCCTGACCTCCAAGCATGCACGCATAACAATTAAGTTCGAGGTCGAGATGGTCGGTAACTTCTCCTCCTTCAATCACTCTGAAGACCGAGTGGTTGGTTGGGTCGCCAACCCAGATACCTCCCTCTGCATCGAGGCAAATTCCGTCCGGGACCCGCGAACCTAAATCCGCAAATAGTTGTCTCCCGGTCAGGGAACCATCCTCTTCGATATCGAATGAAAGCAGACGGGAACCGTATGATTCTGCGATGATCAACCGGTCGCCTTCGGGGTTGATGACCGTACCGTTGGGGAAGTCGAGACCATCGGGTCCCTCGTGTGCTGCCCCGTTGACGTCAACGACGGCAAGTGTGGCTTGAGCGAATTTCTCACCTTCTTCGAATCCGAAATTGCCTACGTAGGCGGTGCCATTCGGCGCGACGACCATGTCATTACACGGACCGCCTGCAATATGGGAGAGGTCGGCATGAATCGAGACATCTCCGGTCTTGTTCATCCGTTTCAGACTCTTGTCGAGCATCGACACAAACAAGAGATCACCATCGGGAAGCCAGCCGAGACCGGACGGTTGGGTTGGTACTTCGAGTATTAATTCTTCGGAACCATTCTCATCTACCCGGAAAATGGCATGACGATAAAAGTCTGAGAACCACAGGTGCCCATCACGCCATCGCGGGCCTTCTCCAAAGGCCAAACCAGTCAGTACAATTTCTGTTTCCACTGCAACTCCAGATCTCACTCTTCAAAAGTCGAGTTATCGGCTGTACCGAAGCTAGCGTCCTGAAGCGTGGGAGAGCTGAGCCACCAAGATGCACGCTTACGTTTAACCGTCAGCCGCGACGAGGCGGACCGGGTTTCGGGCGAACTTTGGTATCTCGGAACGCTCGGCATCGAAGAACAACCCAACGGAGAGGAGGTTGTTCTCCTCGCAGGCTTCAATTCGGCGGTGGCCGCTGACGACGCGGCACGACAGTTGCAGCGATTCGCAATTGTTGAGGAATTCGGTTCCCGAGATTATCTCGACACTTGGCGGGAGTTCGCGACGATCTACCGAACCGGAAACCGCCTTGTGGTGAAAGCTCCTTGGGTCAGCTACGAACCTGCAGCTACCGAGTTGGTTCTTTGGATCGACCCAGGACGTTCATTCGGTTCTGGAAGTCATCCATCTACACAGCTTGCTTTAGCAGAACTAGAGAGACTCTTGGAGGGCAACGAATCAGTGCTTGATGTCGGTTGCGGGAGTGGCATCTTGACTGTCGCTGCCGCTCGTCTAGGTGCCACCCGGGTCGTCGGGATAGACATCGATCCGGCCTCGCCTCAACTGACACTTGAGAACGCCAGAGCGAACGGTGTCGCGGAATTTATTGAGGCATCGGCAACTGCTGTGAGCAACATTGACGACACATACGATGTCGTGGTCGCGAATATGTTGGCGTCAACGCTCATAGAGCAAGGACCCAATTTGGTCCGAAGAGTTCGACCTACCGGCCGTCTCATCATTTCAGGGATCTTGAACTCTCAAATCCACTCGGTTACCGGTGCATTTCGCCCGTTGGACCTGTTGACCACACAGGAGTGCGACATCGAGCAGGGACGCTGGGTTTCCTTAACCTTTGGTTGATGCCCCGCTATTTTTCACAACCATTTGGCGTTGTATTGGACCCACGTGTAAGTGTCCGATGCGTTCCATTCCTCCTTCAAGTCGAAGGTCTGTCAGCAATGGCAGAACGGCCTTGAAGAATGCTCGCAACTCCCAGCGCGCCAGATGAGTGCCAAGACAAAAGTGGGCTCCATGACCAAATGCCATGTGTTCGTTGGGGGTTCTCTGAACGTCGAACTGGTAGGGATTCGCGAATTGACGCTCGTCTCGGTTCGCCGAAGCGTGCCAAATCCCCACGTGATCGCCTGCTTTGATCAGTTGCCCGTTGATTTCCGTGTCTCTGGTACACACGCGAGCAAACTGGATCACCGGCGAAGTCCATCGAAGAATTTCTTCAACTCCGGTGTCGATAACCTCGTCCTCTTCCAGATGATCGACCAAGAAACCAAGCTCAGCTGGGTGTTCCAGCAAAGCAATCATTCCACCGGTGGCTGCGTTTCGAGTGGTTTCATTGCCAGCGGCAATTAACACTCGGATGTATCCCAATAGTTGTTGTGGGGTGAGCGGCTCGTTCGCAATTTCCGAGCGCAACAGGATTGAAATGAGATCGGGCCCACTGCAATCTGTGGTTCGACGGTCCGCGATCTGACCGAAAATCCAGTCCTCGAATTCGACGAACATTCGACGGCGCATTTCTTTCTTGGATTCACCCGTTTTCGCGAATCGCATGAGCGTTGGATCGTCAAAGAGAACCGCTGTCCATGCATGA
>JASMKJ010000206.1 GCA_030749275.1 Acidimicrobiales bacterium | reverse complement strand
CGGTGGCATCAACGGTAGACACTTACGCCCTCACTCATAATGAAACCTCAACCGGTGTCACGGCAACTCTAAATCGTCCCAGCGAACATGGTCTGGTGATAGTTGATGCCACATCGGCGGCGGGAGCTATCTGTTGGGACTCACATGAGGTTGATTGCTATTACTTCGCTCCCCAGAAAGCTTTGGCCTCTGACGGCGGTTTGTGGCTCGCTGCCTGCTCCCCTGCCGCTCTTCAAAGAATCGAAGATTTATCTTCAAGTTCTCGTTGGGTTCCGGCCGGTTTAGATTTAGGGGTTGCGCTCTCGAATTCTCGTCAAGATCAGACTTACAACACTCCAAGCCTCGCGACGATCTTCCTAGCTGCGGAAATGGTTGATTGGATTAATGAGTCCGGTGGTCTTGGATGGGCTGAGCAAAGGTGCATGCGCAGCAGCGGCATTATTTACGACTGGGCAGAACAACGTTCCTTCGCTCAACCATTTGTCCTTAACCCGCTGGAGCGTTCCCCCGTTGTGTGCACTGTTGACTTTGAGGGTGTCGACGCAGACACCATTAGTGCTGTTCTGCGAGCAAATGGCATTGTCGATACTGAGTCGTATCGAAAACTCGGTCGAAACCAGTTGCGCTTAGCTACTTTCCCCGCAGTTGAGCCCCATGATGTACAAGCATTGTGTGCTTGCATTGACTACGTGGTCGAGGCACTGAGATAGAGACCATTTGTCCCGGTCTCTTTACCGGACCGAGATTTCCCTGTTCAAGTTTGGGCAACGGTCTCTGCCTAGTTGAGGTACAGCTGCTCTGGGTATACCGCTAACAAACGGGCTGCTGATTTTTGTCGCGCTAGGACCCGACTCCAACAGTCCATCGGGTCAAGTAACAGTAGGTCGTTCGTCGATTCAAAGGTCCACCAAGCGCCTTCTTCTATTTCGAGTCTCAGTTGTCCAGGACTCCAACCTGCATAACCGATGAAATAACGGACCGAGGTTGCATCTATCTGATCCGGGTCTATCTCCGCTTCAAGGTCGAGCATGGCGATTTGTTCTGTGACCTGAGTGGATCCCACCCATGCTGTCGATGTCGGAGCTAAGGCCAAAACCGCGTCAGGTTGAACTGGTCCCCCTGAGAAGATTCGGGACGGATTACCCCCACTAAGGGCCCAACCGGGAAGCACCCCATCTAACAAAGTTGTCGAAGGGCGATTTAGGACAATCCCTAATGACCCTTCAACTCCGTGCTCAATCATTAGGACCACTGAGCGTCGAAAGTTCGGGTCCTCAAGCTGAGGTGTCGCGACTAACAACGATCCTCGGTGGGGTTCCATCGTGGGCGTTACTAGTCGGTCCGTCATATCTGCCCAAGCTTCACCGTTGGAGATGCGACATGGTGCCAGGGAGGTTCGGTTGGCCTAATTTACGTCGCCGCCAGATGCTTCAGTTACATCTTGTTTGCCAGCCGTGATCCACGGCATCATCGCTCGGAGCTCGGCTCCTACCGCTTCGATTGGATGCTCCTTGCCTTCCTCCACCAGGCGTTTGTAGTTGGGCAATCCGCTGCGGTTTTCCTCAATCCATTCGTTGGCAAACGTTCCGTCCTGAATTTCTGTCAATATGCGCTTCATTTCAGCGCGAGTTTCGTCGGTAATAATTCGCGTACCTCGCGTCAAGTCTCCATACTCAGCTGTAGTTGAAATCGAATACCGCATTCCAGCTATCCCGGCTTCATATATGAAGTCCACTATGAGCTTCACTTCGTGAAGGGTTTCGAAATAAGCCGACTCGGGTTGGTAACCGGCTTCAACAAGGGTGTCATAGCCGGCGCGAATGAGTTCCGTAAGACCGCCACAAAGTACAACCTGCTCACCGAAAAGGTCTGTCTCTGTTTCTTCAGCGAATGTTGTTGTTAATACCCCACCCCGGGTGCCACCAATCCCCTTCGCATAAGCCAAAGCATCATTTAAGGCATTACCAGTTGCATCTTGGTGAATGGCGACTAGTGCGGGAACTCCTCCACCTTCAGCGTAGGTGCGTCGAACATTATGGCCCGGGCCCTTGGGCGCGATCATCCAGACATCAACATCATCTGGTGGTTGAATTTGATCAAAGTGAATGTTGAAACCGTGAGAAAACGCTACGGCGTTCCCTCCCGACAGGTTTGGGGCTATGTGTTCGGAATAAATTGCCGCTTGCTCCGTATCTGGAAGAGCCATCATCATTATGTCCGCGCGTTCGGCGGCTGCAGCGATGTTTAAAACGGCAAGGCCTTCAGCTTCTGCTTTAGCAACTGACGACGATCCCTCTCGGAGGCCGACAACGACGTCAACACCACTGTCGCGGAGATTCAACGCGTGCGCGTGGCCTTGGGAGCCGTACCCCATGATCGCTACAGTTCGGCCAGCAAGGTGCCCCAAATCTGCATCGTCTTCGTAGTAAATAGTTGCTGGCATCGATGTGCTCCTCATTAACAGCCACTCTTCGGCTGGAGATTGGTTTGTTGCTTAATCTGATTTTGAGCCACCAAGGTGCCCCAACGCAATCCGACCTGTTCGTTGAAGCTCAACAATTCCGAATTTGCGCAATGCAGTCTCGCAGAGATCAAGTTCGTTTGGGTGAGCGTGAACGCTAATTATTGTCTGATCCTCGTTTGAATCCACAATCGAACCCCCAAATGGTTCAAGTAGTTCTTGGAGAGCTTCGGAGTCATTTGCCGTTAGCCGCGCCAACATGAGTTCTCGTTCGATCGAAGAAGCCGGCTGCAGCTCCGTAATTTCGAGGACGTTGACAAGCTTGTCGAGTTGTTTCGCTATCTGGGTCGCGTCGGTGTTGTGAACATCCACCACGATGCTGACTCTGCTCAGAGACGGGTCATCAGTAGGCGCTACTGCAAGGGAAAAAATATTGAAGCCTCGCCTGCTGAATAGACCAGCGATGCGAGCTAACACCCCAAATTTATTCTCGACAAGTACAGACAATATGTGAAGATTCTGTTGGTCGGTGGCTGATGCCTTCTCTGTCATGAGGGCGCCGTGCCCTTCGCCTTAGCGTCAGCGTCACCTTCGGGTCCCAGGATTATGTCGTCGTTTGAGCCTCCTGCGGGGACCATCGGATACACCTTTTCAAATGCATCAACTCGAAAATCAATTACGACTGGGCGATCGTTGATGGAATTCGCTTTTTCAATCGCGGCTACAACTTCTTCAGCTGACTCAACTCGAATACCGGTGCAGCCCATCGCCTCGGCCCAACCGACGTAATCCGGATGATCGGGGCTTAGGTACACCTCGCTGTAGCGCTCATCGTAAAAAAGTTCCTGCCATTGGCGGACCATACCTAGATACGCATTATTAAGGATGGCTATTTTGACCGGAATATTCTCAGCTGCGGCGGTGATCAGTTCTTGAGCCGTCATTTGGAAACAGCCGTCACCATCCACTGCCCAGACCATCTTGCCTGGTTGGCCGGCCTTCGCTCCTATAGCCGCGGGGACTGCAAAGCCCATGGTCCCCAATCCACCCGAGTTGACCCAAGTGTAGGGGTGGTCAAATTTCCAAAATTGACTTGTCCACATCTGATGTTGACCTACACCTGCTACGACGATCGTGTCGTGTGGGGTGTTGTCTCGCAGTTGTTCGAGGACATACTGCGGTTTGAGTGGAAAGCCGCTATCAGACTGTTCGTATTGCAACGGATGTTGCTCTTGCCAGCCGCTGATAGTCGATTTCCATTCCGAACGGTCTGCCTCCGTCTCGTCCGATGATTCATAGGCGGCGATCAGTGCCTGCAGAGCGACTTTGGCGTCACCTTGTATGGCTATATCTGGATGTCGGACTTTGCCATGTTCAGCAGGGTCGATATCGACGTGAATGATCTTGGCATCGGGAGCAAAAAATTCGGTATTGCCTGTAACTCTGTCATCAAACCTGGCGCCTAGGTTTACCAGCAGATCGGCCTTTTGGAACGCTGTTACTGCTGTGTAATTGCCGTGCATTCCGGGCATGCCCAAACATCGAGGGTCACGATCCGGGAAAACCCCTCGAGCCATCAGAGTGGTTGCCACATGGATATCTGTCAGGTCGACAAACTTCTTGAGGCTTTCGGCGGCGCGAGCCTTCAATAGCCCTCCTCCGGCATAAATAACTGGTCTCTTGGCGGCCCGGATGAGCTTTGCGGCGGAGCTAATTTTTTCCGGATCAACATCAATAACGGGTTGGTATCCAGGAAGATCCAGTTCGTCTGGCCAGTACCACTCCATCATTTGGTTAGTGACATCTTTGGGGACATCTATGAGGACTGGGCCTGGTCTTCCGGTCGTGGCTATGTGAAATGCCTCTTTGACTATCCTCGGAATATCAGAGGGATCAGTCACCAGGTAGTTGTGTTTGGTAACAGCCATGGTGATCCCAGTCGTGTCGCACTCTTGAAAGGCATCGGAACCAATTGAGCCAAGAGCAACTTGACCAGTGATGACAACCATTGGTATCGAGTCCATATAGGCATCACAAAGTGGGGTCACGATGTTGGTCGCGGCTGGTCCGCTAGTAACTATCGCAACTCCTGGCTTACCTGTGACGTGTGCATAGCCCTGCGCCATGTGACCCGCCCCTTGTTCATGGCGAACCAGAACATGTCGTATCTTCGAATCAAGAATCGGGTCGTACACTGGAAGGATTGCTCCGCCAGGAAGACCAAACATCACCTCTACATCGCTCATCTCGAGACTTTTTATGAGGGCCTGAGCGCCGGTCAGTTCCATCTGTCCTCTCCTAACGACGAATTATTTTGGGTGAGCTTTTGCGGGGCCTATAAACGGAAAAGGTCCCCGACGGGGACCATGAGTAAGCGGGATCGAACAACCCGCTTACGCGGATACTACGAGAAAGCGATTAACCCAGGACTGGTCCATGTGTGATCGCATTTAGCCATTTTGGCGGTGTCGGATGCCAGTCGCAACCTCAGAGGCCAGAACTCTCTGTACTCCGGGCATCTCAAAGGTAGATTCAACACCCAATGGCACGGCTTTCGAGCACCGCGCGTTTCGCTATTTTTGCGGCTATCGCCATCTCGGCGATCGCACTTTTACAGACAACTAACGACCGATCCCGTAGTTCTGCGACCCTCCGAGAGGAGATTTGGTGGCAATTTGACGCGACGACATCGGCGCATTCTCAGGATTCTGTCGAATTCCAACGTTCCAACGAAGAATGTCCCACAGGTCTTCCGTCTCTACAGCCAATCCAAATAGACACACCTAATCTCGAATTGTCACTGTTTATTGACTTGCCCGGTGCGACATCTATTGCGTTCCTGAACCCCGACCAGGGCTTCGTTTCGGAGAGAACCGGTCGTGTCTTTGCCTTTGAATCCGGGCGGCTGATCGCCCATCCCGTAGTCGATCTTTCGGCGGAAACAAGTTCCGAAATGGACCAAGGGCTTCTCGGTATGGCCCTGTCTCCTGACAAGAGTTGGCTTTATCTTAATCGCACCGACTCGGCTGGCTCCAGCGTCGTGACCGCTCACGCAATCACCTCGGCCGACCATGAACTGGGACCTGCAGTCGAAATAATTGTCGTGGATCAACCATCGGCGATGCACAACGGCGGCGATCTCGCTTTTGATGATCAAGGACACTTGTATACGTCCTTTGGCGATGGCGGTGGTTTAGGCGATCCCTATGGTCAAGCTCAGGATCTTTCAACTCCACTCGGATCAGTGCTGCGTCTCACGGTGGACCCGCAGGCCTGGCCTCCACACAAACCTGCGTTCGGTAATCCAAATCTCGGTCCAGGCTCTGATCCTCGCATCTGGGTCAACGGTGTCAGAAACCCTTTCCGGTTTTCTTTCGATGAGATGACTGGAAATCTGTGGCTCACCGACCTTGGACAGCAGTGTGTTGAGGAGGTAACGATCCTGGCTCCGTCGGACGGTGGGCAAAATCTGGGTTGGAATCTGGTTGAAGGTTCAAGACCTTTCTTAGGACAGCCATCCGAGTCGTTAAGAGCTCCGGACTTCGAATACCGCCACGCTCGGGGGCGGTGTGCAATCATCGGAGGCTTGGTCCTTTATGACGCTCCTGACCCAATCCTCGAAGGTCGGTATCTGTTCAGCGATATGTGTGGCGGTCAGTTGATGGTCCTCGATCCGGGACCTTCGAAAGAGGTATTTGAGCTTTCCTTGCGTGTAGATCAGCCGGTGGCTTTTGCTAGCGATCAGAACAAGACTCCCTACGTCGTAGATCTAGCTAACGGGATCTGGCGCCTGACTACCTCTGGGTAACCCTCTGTCCCAATAGAACTCCAGAAGCCTGAGGTGCTACAAACTGTTGCAGCATTTACAGACTGAGGTTTGCATGGCATCGATCGACAAGATCGAAGATATTGGTGTCCGTCATCGGTCACGCTTGAACGCTGCCGAACTTTCGTCATGTGAGGCCCTGCTCGAAGCTGGATCCAATAGACGCGGGCGGCGCATCATCGCCGAAACTGTAGGCGTTGCGGAAAATAGAGTGCTCGAATGGGTCAACAAGGCAGATCTCATGCGAATAACCGGTGTCTCTACACGGTACGCGCAACTACTAGAGGCTGCGGGAGTTGACTCAATTCGTAAACTTAGGAAAAGTCGGCCAGGACAGCTACATCAGTCACTCGTCGCTGAAGATGAAAAACGCCGGAAACGATTAGTTAATCGTCTACCTTCAAAAAAAGAGGTCGGCGCCTGGGTTAGGCAGGCAAAGAAGCTTCCCCAAGTAGTCAAATAGATTTATGGGAGCAGTTCGGCCCGCAGCCTGGATGGTGATTCGACTTAGGACTACCTGTTTAACTTAGAGCTGATTCCTACGCCAACGGCGAGACCCAAAACCAGAAATAGGGGCATTCGAGTCACTAGGGACAAGACTGCGCCTACTGCAACTCCAACGCCTACCGCAGATTAGTTGCCCCTCATTCTTTAGTTGCCCCTGCGTTGTCGAAGAATCGACGAGACCGCTTTCCCGTCAGCTTGTCCTTTTGACGCTTTCATAACAGCCCCTACAAATACGCCTTGAACCTTTTCCTCTCCTTCACAGAACTTTTCCCACGCGTCTGGGTTCTCAGCAATAGCGGCATCGACCATCTCTTCAAGTTCAGTCGAATCCATTGATTCGAATCCGTGTTTCTGAGCTAGAGAAGCAGGGTCAAGCCCACTTTCGACCATTTCTACAAGAATCTGTTTGCTCTGTGTGGCCGTTAAGGCGCCGGACTGTTCCATCTCAATCAATTCAGCGAAACCAGCGGGATCAAGTTTGTCTGCTTCATCGATTGCCAAGTTCTGGACTGCATGGATGACAGCTCGACCAGGGTCAGCACCAAAGTCTGTGGCAGCCGATACCAACGGCGCCAGTCCCCTACCCACAACAGTTGCAGCTGTTTCCATATCAATTCCTGCTAGGGCGACGAGCTTTTCTCTTTGCTGAGCTGGAAGTTCCGGCATAGCTGATGCAATTTTTTCGATCCATTGCGGGTCCGGGTCAAGCAGCACGAGATCTGGTTCCGGGAAATATCGGTAGTCGTTAGCTTCTTCTTTCGATCGTAAGGTGTGGGTTCTTCCCTCCTCGGACCAGTGACGGGTTTCTTGTCGCGGTTCTTCACCAGCCTCATAGAGGTTGATGTGACGCTCAACCTCATAAGTGATGGCCCGCTGCAAGGACCTCAACGAATTGAGGTTTTTTATTTCGCAACGAGTACGCAGTTCCTGTGAACCAACCGGACGCACGCTCACATTCGCGTCAACGCGCATCGATCC
>JASMKJ010000205.1 GCA_030749275.1 Acidimicrobiales bacterium | reverse complement strand
CGAGCGTGGCAGCGGCGACCGGCGAAATTCCTCTTTCCTTGGCGTAGGGGACAGCAAAAACAAAGGGGATAAACAACGCGATGGCGTAGCAAAGGGCTGCAAGCCACAACTTTCGGAAGGTCGAGGAGGCAAATGCTTCTCGAATCCTTGAAGGAGCTGCTCCCGCTTCTCCGGGGGCTCGAGCCATCATCAAGGTGCCAGCCAGGAGAACCACGAACCCTACAACCGCGAAGATCCGGTATGTGCTTCTCCAGCCGTATAGGTCAATGAGTCGCGCTGCTAAGGGGTTCATCACTAATGTCCCCACACCGATACCGGCAACTGAAATACCTACTGCTGTGGCACGTGATTTTTCGAACCACCCTCCGACGTGGGCGACCATCGGAATATAGGCGCATGCGGCTGCAATGCCAGCGCCTACGCCGAATGTGACGTATCCAATACCTATTGAGTTGACGTTGCTTGTAGCCCAGAGACCGACGAAGAGAGCAACAGCCCCAGCTGCCAGCACTGGTCGAGGTCCATAGCGATCTGACAGTCGGCTGGTGATAAGACTTAGCCAGAAGAACGAGAAGGTTGTTAACCCGAAGATGACGGCCGTTGACCCTTTACCGCTTCCAAAGTCATCTGCCATTGATTGGAAAAAAGCACCGAAGCAGTAGACGGTACCGAGGGCTACCGCTGATGAAAAGAATGTGGCGACGACAGTAAGCCACGCTCGGGGCGAATCGATCAACTGTCTGTCGCTCATGGTTCCTACTTCACAAATTTCGTTTCTTACTCGGTGTCAATGACCCGAAATCCTTCCGCGAGGCTGCCAGGTGCCATGTTCGCTGCGGAAGCGACACCTGATGCCCATTCTCTCAACAAATCATCTAGCCCTTCGATGCGATCAGTTTGACTCGAATGACATCGCAACGCCTTGACCTTTTCTTCAAAGGTAGCCGTGATGTCAACGTGCATCATTGTTCCCTCTGGAGCGGTCATCCACATCATCCAAACTTGGGACACAGTGTGCGGCTTGTGTCCCTCATCGAGAAGTTCTGGGTGAGATCTGGGGTTTCGCGAATCGGGATACACCGCTGCCATCGTCGCCCATGCCGTTGCCAAGTGGTCTGGGTGAGATCCATAGATTCGATCCCAATTAGCAGTGGTGGGTTGCGTCACCACCACGTCAGGTTGGACGATTCGAATCACACGAGAGATATCGCGTCGAAGATCAAGGCTGTTGACAACACGTCCATCGGGGTGATTGAGCCAATGTAGATCTTCAACGCCCACCGCCAACGCTGCTGCTGTCTGTTCTTCTTGCCGCAACGCAGCTAACTCCTCCTCGTTGAGCGAAACATCATCGTCACCGGCTTCTCCGCTCGTCACCAAGCAATAGGAGACGTGAGAGCCGGCTTTCACCAATGCAGCCATGGTGCCAGCGGTCCCGAAGTCCACATCATCGGGATGAGCAACGACAACGAGGATGCGCGAAGGTGCCTGAAGCTCACCTGTGGCGGTGGCAATGCTCCCAACCACAGGATTAGGCAGCGTCGGCGTCATCTTGGGAAGATGACTGTGCCAGAAGCTCTTGGGCCTTAGCTATATATCCCGATGCTGTTTCAACCCAGCGCTGATATCCGGCAAGGTCACCGGTTCGAAGTGCAGCGTCCGCACGGTTAAACGCGTCTTGAGCAAGAACCAAGAGGTCGTCAATCGAGTATTCAGTTGAGTCATCATCTTGAGCACTATCAGGCATTTCCGTCGATTCGTCGTCGTTTGGTGTCTCCGATTCCGGCTCGCGCGCGCGAGGATCAGATTGAAGGTCCACATTGAGTCCTGGAATGGCGGTTGCTAATGCAGCCTCAAAGCTGTCTGCAATCACCACTTCAGGGCCTACGCCGACAATCACTAACTGCAGTTCGGGAACCGCCGTGGTTCCGGTTGCTTCGATGTACAGGGGACGCACATAGAGCAACGAATTCTCTACCGGGATGAGGAGGAGGTTGCCCGGCACAACTGTTGAGCCGTTTTGGTTCAATAGTGTGACTCGTTCAGAAATTTCTTCCTCGGTTTGAATGTTGGAGTTAAACAGTGCGGGCCCGTCGACCGGGGTCGAAGAGCGAATCTCGTACACCTCAATTTGGCCGTATCGGTCAGGGTCGTTGTGAACAACCATGAACCCTTCGAGGTTCTTTCGTGAGTCGTCATCCGAGAAAGGCACAAAAGGTCGGAATATGACGAATGATTCGTCGTCGTCACCTGGTAGTCGCATCAAGAGATATTGGGGCGCGATCCGGACTTCTGAACTACTGATGATATTCCCTGAAGCATCGATGACCGATTCAACCGCGGTTTGACCGATGGAGTTCCCTGGGTCTTGAGCGACACTCCAAGCACCTGCTGCGTCGTAGAACTCCGAAGCTTCCGTAATTCGATACCTGCCCCACATGTCTGTTTGCATTCGAAAAAGATCTTCGGGGTAGCGGAAATGTTCTGCTATTTCTTTCGGAGGTGCCGTCTCGCTAAACAGGTCAGGGAATTGTTGGCGGTACGACTTGGCGATTGGGTCTTGGTCGTCAACTATGTAGAAGTTGGGGGTGCCGTCATATGCGTCTACGACCACCTTCACCGAGTTTCGGACATAGTTCACCGAAGACCGAAGGTCACCTGATCTCACCGCCCGCGGATTCACTTTCTGCGCGTAGGGGAACATGTCGGTCGATGTGTAAGCGTCGAGGATCCATTTGACCTTGCCGTCAATTACGACCGGGTACGGGTCCCTGTCGAATTTGAGGAATGGGGCAAGAGTTTTGGCTCGGTCAACTACATCACGCT
>JASMKJ010000204.1 GCA_030749275.1 Acidimicrobiales bacterium | reverse complement strand
GGGTTGACCCGTAGTCAAGGTCGACCCCTTGGACGGAGTTGCCAGATTTCTCCGCGTCGTCGACGTCGTGTCGAGCAAACATACTTGGGGGTGCTCCTCCATCACCGCGGGCGGTACCAATGGTTCGTAATGCACCGGTGTCGCTGAAGAGGTTGTGCGGAGACGGTCTGTCAGCCAGTCGTTGATAGACGTCCATCGCTGCATTCGAACTTACGTCGATGAAGTCAACCTCCTGCAACAGCTGTAAGACGGCTTCGTTGCCACCCGAATTTGCGAACAGGGGTCGGTTCAGATTCTCCAACAAATCGAAATCACTTGTCCTTACCGAACGTATTGGACCCACCACCCCGGCTTCTTTGGAGTGATATAGCGCAGCAAACCGGGTGAGACCTCCCTCAACAATCTCTTCGAACACGACATCCGCAGAATTAATCCCAAACTGTGGGCGCGCTCGGTCATGATTGTCGATTTTGACGACCAACACGGGCCAGTCCCCAACGTTGTCCCCTGGAGTTCCCGTCAGCGGCCACGCCTGCAGGTCGCTAGTTCGTGCGGTCGTTGCAACTCTTGTCGCGTCGCCTTCATCAACGCGGGGTTTCTCAGTTCCAGAACTGTCACCTTGCTCTTGCAGGGTGGTCGGAGGCGCAGACGTTGACGATCTCGCGGATCGAGCACTGGGCGGTGTCGCTGCGCAACTCGCCCCAATTCCAACCAAGAGCGTGAAAATTGAAAGTCGCCACACAGATCTGCGCATTCTGCCGAGATTAGCCACCCATCAACACCTACGAATGCCGTGTAGCGTTCAGTCGATGAGCGGACATGTGCATATTCGTCGAGAGGGCCAGATCGGCCTCATCGTGCTTGACCACCCTGAACGGCACAACGCGATCAGTTCGGACATGTGGCAGGGACTACTTGATTCAGCAACTGAGTTAGCTGGAGATCCTGAGATCAGGGTAGTTCTGCTTCGCGGCGAGGGAGATAAGGCGTTCGCCGCAGGAGCAGATATAAGCGAGTTCAATGACAAGCGAACTGACAGTTCAGCAAACCAGGAATATGACAATGTTTCCGATCGGGCGTACAACGCTCTGCTCACCATGCCTAAACCGTTGATCGCCATGATTCACGGTTACTGCATAGGCGGCGGACTCGCCGTGGCTCTGACGGCTGATATACGCGTCGTTGCCGATGATGCGAGTTTTACAATTCCGGCAGCCCGGTTGGGGTTGGGCTACCGCGCAGCGGGGCTTGGTCGATTGATAGATCTGGTGGGGCCGTCGGCAACCAAGCGAATCTTGTTTCTCGCTGATCGATTCGGGGCTGATGAAGCCTTGATGATGGGACTGGTTAACCGCGTTGTCCCGAAGTCAGAGTTAGAGGATGCTACGGCTGATTGGTTAAACAAGATTTGTGACAACGCACCTTTGACAATTCGCGCAGCTAAGGCAGCCACCGACGAGTGGACCAAACCGCAGTCTTCCCAAGATTTTGGCAAGATCAATGAATTAGTTGACGCTTGTTTCGACAGCGCAGACTATCGGGAGGGTGTCGAAGCGTTTATGACAAAACGCAAGCCCCGGTTCACAGGTCGTTAGCTTTGTCGAGCATCTCGGCGACGTCGCTGAGATCTCTGATAAGCCTGAATTTCGTCCGCTAATTTTGACAGTTCCTCGAACAAAGCAAGGTAGGAAGCTAAGCGGTCTGACTTAATGTGGCCGTCGGCGGATGCCGCGGTTACTGCGCAGTTCGGTTCGTCCCGATGGGTGCAATCGGCAAACTTGCAGTTGTCCGCCGTTGCTGCAATTTCGTAAAAAACTTGGTCCAAG
>JASMKJ010000203.1 GCA_030749275.1 Acidimicrobiales bacterium | reverse complement strand
CCACCAGCTCCAATGAGCGTGAGTGGTTGCAGGCTGGTGAAGGCGTCATCCTTGAGGAACTTAACATTAAGAGACTCGAAATCCTCGATGATCCGACCAAACTTGCCACACCAACTGTGAAGCCAAATATGTCACGCCTAGGGCCACGTTTTGGCAAGGAGGTCAAGATGCTTGCCAAAACTCTTGCGACGTTGCAAGAGGTCGATGCAGAGAAGGTTAGGCAGCTTGCCTTCGGCGAGAGTGCGGAGGTTGATGGCCACTTGCTCGACCCGCAGGACGTTCACGTTGAGATGGAACCGTCGGCGGAAGGCGAATTAGTCGCGACCTCGGGCAAGCTAGTTGTATCAATCGACTCGCATATCACTGAAGAGCTTCGCTACGAGGGGCTGGCTCGTGACCTGATTAACCGGGTCCAGAAAATGCGCAAAGATGCCGGCATGCAAGTGTCCGACCGAATCTACATAAACATTAGCTCAGAAGGTCCAAGCATCATCGAAAGCACGAAACAGAATGACGAGCTGATCCGCGACGAGACCCTCGGACTGGAAAAAATCCGGATAGGGGAAGCAATCCCAAACGTTGAGATCGAACGCGCCACAACAATCGAGGGCGAGGAAGTCACGATCCAGATCGGGCGGGATTCCTGAGCGTCGCCTTTGCTACCATCACTGTTGTGAAGCTGATCGCTACCATCTTATGGGCCGCGCTTGGGGGATTTTTTTTCTCCGAGCGGGGCCCGGTTATTCCTCAGTCCCCTCCTGCGGCGCTCGTTAACCTTGAATATATCGGCCATGCGGCTTTTGTGATTGAGTCGCCTACGGGAACGCGGATCGCGATCGACCCCTTCAATAGCAAGATCTGGTTAGGCTATTCATTTCCCCGCGACATCAAGGCCGACGCCGTTCTCGTGACACACCCCCACTATGACCATGATGCCACCTACTACTTCGGTGATTTAACTCCAGTGTTCCGGAGCCCCGGCGAGTTTCGCATTGGCGACGTCTCTGTGATGGGGATCAAATCTGAACACGTGGGCGCGGCCCGTTTCCTTGATATTGGTCAAACACCTTCCAATACCATTTGGGTGATCGAGACGGGGGGACTCCGCATTACGCACCTTGGTGACAGTCGGTTGCTGAACGAGATTGATCTCAAGGCCATTGGCCAGACTGACATTCTTTTGATTGGCGTCGCTCACTTCGATGTGTCGAACCTCGACATGTTCACTATGCTGATCGAAACCGTCCAGCCCGACATCATGGTTCCAATGCATTACCGGCACCATGAAATCTCAGAGTTGCCGCGTAGCATGCGGCCGATTGGTGACTACGTATCGGCCTACAACCCAATCTATGTGGACAGTAACATTGCAGTATTCGATCCGGACAATCTTGGGAAGTGGCCAGGGTTGATCGTCTTGGAGCCTTCTCCGGGAATCGAGCCTTGGTCGGCCGACTTGCATAAAGCGTGGATCGAAGCAAATGAAGGTGACCAGAAACTGTCGGATTCGGCGAGCGAGACTGATGACGCTCGTGCCGAGGAAGCGTTATGGGAAGGACTGTTTCATTATGAGTCGGCGATGGATCTTGCGCCTGACGTCCTTCGTTTTGGTTATGGTGCTGGTCGCGCCCTTGCGACCCTTGGACAGGTCGATGACGCCATCGAAACTCTTGATCATGCGCTAGCGCGAGCTCCGCATGCTGACTGGACAGGCCGCGTTCGGACGCACATGCTGCTCGGAGAACTGTATGAATCAAGCGGGGTTCCAAGCGTCGCAATCGCACACTACGCGTATGTTGCAGGCCAAGAGCACACTCACGAGACTTCCTTGCGGGAACGCGCTATCCAACGACTCGAGGAGCTGAGGAAGGAATGAGCAAGGGTACCGAACAAATCATCTGCAAAAGCCAGACGAGGAGAAACACTTTTCTACATGTAGCGTTTGGCGTGATCCTAGCTGTCTTTACGACACAACAATCGGTCGCTGGGCTAAGCTGGGCCTCACAGGAAAGGATCACACTCGGTGACATTTTGTCTGGGGACCCGCTCCCAGCTAACGACCGGATTGCTTATGGTGATCACCCGCTACAGTTTGGCGACTTGCGATTTCCAGACAGTCCAGGACCCTGGCCGGTCGCTGTTCTCATACACGGAGGTTGTTGGTTAGACATCGC
>JASMKJ010000202.1 GCA_030749275.1 Acidimicrobiales bacterium | reverse complement strand
TTCGCAGTTCCCTCTGATCCGTATGAACCCTACGAACGTTCGGTTGATCCGGCAGCAATCAAAGACTGCATACGCGGAGTCGATGGTGTCTTCAGGAAGCCCGGAACGGCAGGTCTTTTTGACGGCTCCGACCAAGCGTTTGCGGAAACCGCACTGTCGCCCCTAGGGGACGGTTCCCCGGCGGTTGAAATTGACGGAGAGGCTAAGGAAGGCTTTCCCACGCCATCGAAAAAACTCGAGTTGTACTCCACCACCTTGGCCGATTGGGGTTGGCCGGAATATGCCACCCCGACGTGGATTCCGAGCCATGTTCATTGGGAAGACCTCGATCTCGACGGGGTTGAAAGAATTCTCTTACCCACCTTCCGAATCCCGACGCTCATCCATACTCGATCAGCTAATTCGAAGTGGCTGAATGAGATCAGTCATCGGCACCCGCTATGGATTCACCCAGAGGATGCCGAAAAACTTGGAATCGACGAGAATCAGTTAGTTCGCGTCACTACCCGCCTCGGACATTTCGTTATTCAGCCATGGCGTACGGAGGGGATACGCCCGGGCGTCGTCGCTGCTTCCCATCACATGGGGCGATGGCGCATGGATCAAGATCAGGCCAGATCTTGGAGCAACGGCCAAGCAGACATCGAAAACGACGGCACTACCTGGAAACTCAGCCGTCGTGCTGGGATGGACTCCTATGCATCTGGCGACCCTGACAGTGAACGAATTTGGTGGAGCGACACCGGTGTCCATCAGAACCTCACGTTCGCGGTTCAGCCAGATCCCATATCAGGCATGCAATGTTGGCACCAAAGAGTTCGGATAACCCCGGCCGAAGAAGGCGACTCTTACGGCGATGTTGTTGTCGACACCGCCAAATCCCGAGAGGCGTACCTTGAATGGCTCTCCAAGACCAGACCGGCCCCTGGGCCTCATGGTCTTCGTCGCCCACTCTGGTATGCGCGACCACTGAAACCGACAGCCCAGGCCTATCGTCTTTCTTGAAATTTGCGGCATGTAACCCCAAGTAAACGTGCGATCATGCAGTATGGACGCAGATTCCACCGTTACTTATGAACGCACCGACCACGTTGCAGTTATTACCTACAATCGACCGGAAGCGCTCAACGCTGTAAACGGCCAACTACGTAGAGACCTCAATCGCGCCTGGGAGACGTTGCGAACTGACGACGAGGCTTGGGTGGCCATCGTGACAGGCAAAGGCAAAGCGTTCTGCGCGGGAGCAGACCTGAAAGATCCCGGAAGTGCTGTTGGCAACGATGAACATTCATTTTGGGAAGTGCCGAGCTTCACTTCCTTAGAGTCAGGCAAAGAGATCTTCAAACCGGTGATAGCAGCTGTTAATGGCTACGCAATTGGCTTCGGGTTGACCATGGTCGCCAGTTGCGACTTTGTCATCGCCTCGGACCGCGCTGAGTTTGGGTTTCCCGAAGTTCAGCTGGGGGTACCTACTGTTCAAGGAGCAGTGCGAATGCCTCAGAGAGTCGGTTGGCAAAACGCCATGGAACTGCTGTTGGTTGGAGATCGTGTTGACGCTCAACGAGCGAAGGACATGGGTCTGGTCATGAAAGTGGTACCGCACGACAAGCTAATGGCGGAGGCGAACGAGCTAGCGAAGAGGCTCGTTACTAACTCAGCGCCCCTTGCGGTTCGAGCGACAAAAGAAATTGCTCGTCGAGGCCAAGAGATGGGCTTCGTGGAGGCCATCCGTTTTGGCGAAACGATGCGGAAAGTCGCCGGCGCAACCGAAGACGCAAAAGCATTTCGAAATGCAGCGAAATCGGGTCAAAAGCCTTCATGGAAAGGCCGATAACTTTGTTTATTGAAAGTACCCGTTGGTATCAAATCAGAGTTGAGTTGACCCAGCGAAGTGAGATTGGGAACGGTAATGGAAGTTAGTGGTAACTGCGATGAACGCTTCTCGTTAGTTCAGGAAGCATTTGAAGCCAACTTCTTGGCCGGGGAAGAACTCGGGGCAAGTGCGGCGGTCACCGTTGACGGGCAGTATGTAGTCGACGTCTGGGCGGGCAAACGTAACAAGAGTGGTGACCCCTGGGTGACTGACACCATCGTTAATGTCTATTCAACAACCAAGACAATGGCTTCCATTTGTCTCCTCATGTTGGCTGACAGGGGAGCGATCGATTTCGAGGCACCGGTAGCTGACTACTGGCCGGAGTTCGCACGTAACGGTAAGGGCTCGGTTTTAGTGCGACACGTCATGACCCATCAGACCGGCTGTTCAGGGTTTCCAAGGCCCGTAACGCCCAAAGAACTCTACGATCACGCACTTATGGCGGAACTACTAGCTGAAATGCAACCATGGTGGGAGCCAGGAACCGCCCCGGGGTACCACGCCCTAACCCAGGGAACGATGCAAGCAGAACTGTTGCGACGCGTTGATGGACGGACACTCGGAACTTTCTTCAGCGACGAAGTAGCAGGCCCCCTCGGTGCCGACTTCCACATCGGGTTAAATCCATCGGAGAACCACCGTGTGGCTCAATTAGATGTTCCTGAAAAACCCATCGATGAAATCGTAGAGGCCGATCCCGACTCAATTGCCGTAAGAACCTTTCGGAGCTGTGTCTTAGATGGAACCGAAACTGAAACCGATGAATGGCGTCAAGCAGAAATTCCAGCGGGAGGAGGAATCGGCAACGCTCGATCAATTTCGCGAATCCACTCAGCGATCGCCTGTGGCGGAACCATCGATGGCATTACCTTGATGAATGCGGAAACCATCGAGGCAGCTCTCGAACGTCAAACCTTTGAACGAGACCTGGTGTTGGGATTAAATGTGCCTTATGGGACCGGCTTCGGGGTCAACCATGAAAGCCTGCCTTTGACTCCAAGTGAACGGACCCTTTATTGGTTCGGTTGGGGTGGATCGATGGGGGTTATTGACCTTGACGAAAGACTCACAATTTCATACGCAATGAACAAGATGGCTGGTGGCCTTGTAGGGGACGAACGTGCTTTCAATCTTGTAGCAGCGGTTTATGCGGCGATTGGGAAATCATAGATCTCTGGTTAGATCGCCTGGATGTCTTGGATGACATCCGGGGGTAGATCGGCGGGTATTTCGGGAGAGGCACTAGCGCCGATGGCGTCGGTAAGCCCACCGAAACGTTCAGAAATCGCGTTAGCGATCTCGTCGTGCCGCCCTACTGCGGCGAAGTGTCTCACGACATCGTCACTCACGAGACCGGCCATCTTTGACCAGCCATCATTCTTAGAGAGATGGTTAAGTTCTTGCCCCAAGTCAAGGAGACCGTGTTCTTCGAATACAGGCCAGTAAGCCTTAGTGCTTCCGTAAAAACCTATTCGATAACGAACCCAATCCATCATTTCTTCTACCGACTGATCATCGGGGCCTGTGCAAATGAAGCCACCACCACTTATCTCGAAGCTTTCTCGGGTCCTAGAGCTTTCTTCAAGCCCCGTTAGGAGTTCCGGGAGTACCTTTTGTTCCAAGTAGGGGCGAGTACAAAACGCGTGGAGCCGAACACCGTCACACACCCGACCAGCGGTTCGCAACATCGCTGGACCTACCGCGGCCATAGTGATCTTGGGTAAAGGAACTTCAAGCGGTTCAGGAGTGAAGTTCGGGGTCATAAGGGTGAAGTTGTAAAACTCGCCCTCATAGTTCAAAGCCTTGCCGGTTCGCCACGTGTCCCAGATCGCTCTGACAGCTTCAACGTATTCACGCATTCTTCGAGCCGGTGGCAGCCACTTCACGCTGAAACGACGTTCGTTGTGCCCACGCACTTGACTCCCAAGCCCTAATTCAAAGCGTCCGGAGCTAGCGCGCTGTAAATCCCAGCCGATGTTTGCAGCAACCATCGGGCTTCTGGGAAATGCTATGGCGACTCCGGTCGCGAGCTTCAGTTTCTTCGAATGAAGCGCAGCGATGGCCAAAGGCAAGAAAGGGTCATGTCTATTTTCGAGTGAAACTATCCCGTCGTAACCGTCTTCTTCGATGCTTTGAACAGCTGAAGGGATGTCTCGGAGATCCGATTGGGGAAAAGTTGTAAAAACCTTCATGTGTGATGTTGGTTCGGGAGAACGTCAGCAAAGGTATCCCATTGTTTCCACTCAGGCTCAGGGGGAGGAGCCGATCCGCCGGGCGCAAATTCTGAGATGGTTCCAGATTCTAAGTCATGGATGTATCGCGGACAGTTCGGGAAGACGCGAGTTACCTGGACTTCAACCACCGCCTCGGCCCCCTCGAATCGGGACAAGTCTGATTCATCCAGCAGAACTCGCCCGGTGCCATGGATGCGTATTCGATTGGCTTTGTCGTTCTGGCGGATAAATAACAACGCCACCTTGCCTGTTTCTTGGATATTGCCCAGGGACCGGAACATACCGTTTCCGTCATAGGAAGGGAACCGTAGAGTTCGGTCATCCAGAACTCGGACAAACCCAGAGCGGCCACCTTTGTACGACACATCAGGGAAGCCGCCATCATCCACGGTCGCTAAGAAAAAGTAGGTCGCGCGCCCTAGATACGAAGCTGTCCTGTCATCGATCGAGTCGCTAACGGTGACTTCTTTCAGACGGTCAGCCAGGCGTCGAGCATCGAAGTGATCTTGCAAGGATCGCGCACCAGCGCCGTACAGTTCGCCCGTTGTTCTGGTCATGTCACAACCCTAGACGGAGACGTCACCGCTGCTCTGTTAGTTGCTTGGCTTGTGAGCTTTGCGGGAACCTGCTTCCCAGTCCTCCATGACGGGGTTGCTCTCAAGGGTCCCAAGAACATTGATTTGAGGGGCTTCGCGCAAAGATCGTTTCATTTCGGCGAACCCTGGGAAGCTAGCGAGCTCAATGACCGCATCCCAAAGGGGCACTGCTTCTTCATCTGTGGGCACCCTAGAAATAACTGGACCGAAAAATGAGAGACCGGTTGGGGGTTGGAAAGAGATGATGGGAGTTCCGACATCTCGACCGGTGCGTGACAGGGCGAGTTCAGTTTCACTTTCGATAACACTGTCCCACTCGGGGTCGTCCACAGCAGAGGCCAAACTCGTGGGTAACCCGGCAGTCCCGAGGCAACGTTCTGTATGTTCGACCGTGCCAAGTTGTTTCCGCAGACCAGGCTGCTGATTCAGCTCCCAGTAGTGAGTTCCAAAAGCGCGGTAAAGAGCAGACATGTGCTCGCGCCCATGTTCTTCCCTCACCTTTGCTGCTGCCCTTAAGAATCTCAGTCCTGCTGTGTGTCCTTGCTCGTAACCGGGAGGGAAGTCCGTCTCGTAGTCCTTGTCTTTGTTAAGGATTCGCAAGGAAATGAAGCGCCAATCAACCGAGTAGCTGGTTTGTTGCGCAACCTTTTCAACCCAACGTGATGTGACCCAAGCGAAAGGGCATATTGGGTCCCAGAAGAATTCGATGTCGTATTTCTCTTGACTCATACCGACATCATTAGCACGTCGCGGCCTATGGTCGACTAGGTGATTGCGAACCAATCGAATTCTGATGGTGTCCCTGCTCCAGACATGTTGGCTTCAGAGGGTGGTGGCCAAATAGCTCTCCACCACCTAGGTGGAGAAGGGCCACCTCTGCTCTTCGTTCATGCGACCGGCTTCAACGGCAGGACATACGGCCCTTTTGTCGACAGACTTACGGACTGTTTCACAGTATGGGCGCCCGACTTAAGGTCCCATGGGTGGAGTAGTCCCCCCGCTAATGGTGATTACGAATGGACCAGTTTGGCCAAGGACATTCTCCGTGTGGTTGATCATCTCGAAATCGATAGCGGGCAACTCGATTGTGTCGGTCACTCGATTGGTGCAGCGACCTTATTACTAGCGGATGCCGAGCGTCGCGGCCTGATTCGCCGCATGTACGGATATGAACCTGTGATGTGGCGGCCCGGTGAGGCATTTCCTGCCGGCGAAAACCCCTTAATCGCTGGTGCACAAAAACGGCGAGAAGTGTTCCGGTCCCGCGGTGAAGCTTTTGAACGTTTCTCGAGCCGTCCACCATTTTCTAGTTGTAGAGCCGATGCTCTCTACAGTTACGTATCGAACGCCTTTGAAGATCTAGAGGACGGCTCTGTGCGATTGCGATGCAGAGGAGAGGAAGAGGCCAAGGTGTATGACGGCGAACGAGTTTCAACGAATGACAAGATCGTCGACTGTAAAGCCGAGGTACTGATCGGTAGAGGCATGGACCAAGGGTTCGGAAACTTAGGAATGCCCGCGGCTGAAGCATTGACGAATGCCGAGACAACCGTCTACGAGGACCTGACGCATTTCGGCCCTCTCGAGGCCCCTGATCGTTTGGCTGCTGACGCCTTAAGGGTTCTCTTAGCTGGTTAGTTCTGCCCGATAACTCCGGTTTGCATAAGAAAGCCGCCGAGGTTTTCGAGTAAGACCTCAGGCTGATCTCTGTGCGCAATGTGTCCGCAGT
>JASMKJ010000201.1 GCA_030749275.1 Acidimicrobiales bacterium | reverse complement strand
GAACGCGGCGGCGCTGCTCGAACGACTCCAACTGCGGCATCCATCATGCGCTACCTTCGCCATCGCTCACGGCAGCCAAGTATTCCTTGGCAGCAGCCCTGAAACACTGGTCAATGTGAACGGACATCGCGTTGAGACCGCAGCGCTCGCCGGATCGCGGCCACGCCATGAGCATCCCGGGGCGGACGCTCGACTACGTGCCGAACTGCTCGCCAACCCCAAAGAACGCAACGAACACGAGATCGTCGTTGAAGACATAACTAGATCACTGACCATCGCTGGTGTTCGCTTGGAAGCACTATCACCCACAGGTGTCATGAAACTCCGCCGGATCCAACACCTTCACACCCCCATATCAGGGATCTTGCCTAGGAACACCGACATTCTCGACCTGGTAAGAGCTCTGCATCCAACTCCCGCTGTGGCTGGAATACCCAGGCAGGTCGCTCAAGATTGGATCGATGAGAGCGAATCCATGGACCGAGGATGGTACGCCGCGCCCGTGGGTTGGATGACCCCAACAGGTGGAGGTGAATTCAGGGTTGCCTTACGGTCGGCTCTACTTACCGACGATGCTCTCACCTTGTTCGCCGGTGGCGGAATCGTTGACGGCGCAGAGCCCACACACGAGTTGGCAGAAACAGCGACCAAGTTTGAAGCCCTTCTAGGCGCCCTCGACCTGACGCCATAGCAATCATGACGAACGACCCGGTTTACAGCGCATGCGCGGCGTTTGCGAATGAACTCGCCAATCAGGGAGTCAGGCACGCCGTCATATCGCCTGGATCAAGATCGACACCTCTCACGCTTACCTTCGCCAGAACCGATCGCATCGAGACCTGGACTCGCTTGGACGAACGCTCCGCGGCATTCTTCGCTCTAGGGCTCGCGAAACAATCAGACAAGCCGGTGGTTCTCATCTGCACTTCTGGAACCGCAGCCGCTAATTATCTCCCAGCAATTGTCGAAGCAAACTGGTCAGAGACGCCTCTCATCGTCCTCACCGCGAATCGGCCCCCAGAATTACGGGGTTGGGGCGCCGGTCAAACCATTGATCAAACGAACATCTACGGGAGCAACGTGCGCTGGTTCGCCGAACTCCCGATCGGTACCGAACCCGATGCCCGTTGGTTTCAGTTGGTCGCGGCTCGGGCTTTCCAATCATCCACTGGTCCGCAGCCCGGGCCCGTTCATTTGGATTGGCCATTCAGAGAACCTTTGGAACCGCTATCTGACTTCTCTTTCGATCAAGTTCTGCCTCCCATTCAGCTCAATCAGCCAATGACGATCCTTGACCCAGACAAAGCCCATGAACTCGCACAACACTTTGAGCAGGTGCCGAAAGGGGTGGTCGTCGCAGGTCCGATGAGTCAAGGGTCCAATTGGCGTGAAGCTGTTCACAGTTTCTGCAAAAAGACCGGGTACCCGCTCTTGGCGGAACCACTCTCTCAGTTACGGATCGACTTCGACGCTGTTCCGGTCATTGAGCATCACGATCATCTCCTGCGCAGCGCTTGGTCGGAAACTGTTGTCCCTGAGGTCGTGGTGAGGTTGGGTGGGCCTCCCACCTGCAAGCCTTTGAGACTCTGGCTGGAGCGGCACCGTTCGCCGATGATCATGTTTGACCCTTCGAACAATTGGGCGGATCCGAGTTTCACTGTCTCGGAAATATTGAACGTGGGGAGCAACGGGCTCGCCCAAGTCGCGGACCTCATCAATCCTTCGATGGTTAGTGGACAGTGGGGGGAACGGTGGAGGACAGCAAATCAACAAGCGTCTGCAGCTATCAGCGCCATCGTTGACCACGAACCCCTGTTGCAACCTGCTGTTGCCCGCGAGCTGGGCCGCCGTCTTCCCGCGGACCACTTGCTGTACGTGTCCAATTCAATGCCTGTGCGTGACGTTGACAGTTTCTTCGAATCTCACTCGGACTCTCTTCATCTACTCGGCAACCGCGGGGCCAGCGGAATCGACGGAGTTGTCTCCAGTGCCGCCGGAGCCGCCGCGACGGGTCAACCCACAACGCTACTGATTGGCGATCTGGCTTTTCAGCACGACATTGCGGGACTCATAGCAGCAAGGAACGCGGACCTCACGTTGACAATCGTGGTCTTGGATGACCAGGGCGGCGGGATCTTCAGACACCTACCGGTTGTTCAAGCAACGGATCCTGATCTCTTCAACAAATTCTTCGCCACTCCACAACATCTACCTATTGCTGAGATTGTCGAGGCGTTGGATATCGAATACAAGGAGGCTTGTGACGTTTCGACGTTGGCTGATCTGTTGCGCAAGCCTGAAGGTCTCCGGGTGATCAGAATTCCTGTGGACTCGGCTTCTGACGTGGAGCAGCATCGGCGGATCGCTCAAGCGGTCGCGAACTCAGTGACTCCGTAATGAAACTGACCTGCGACAACACCGCCTTGGAAGTCGAAATGTCCGGCTCGGGCGACCCGACTCTGATCATTCATGGATTCACGGGGTCCGCGTCAGCAATGAGACCGTTGTCCGAACGTTTGCCGGGACGAAAAATCGTTCCCGATCTTGTTGGTCACGGTCGCAGTGAATCCCCCGCATCTCTCGATGCTTACTACCTCGAAAACATCTCTCAGCAGTTGTCATCGTTGCTGCACCAGTTAGAGGCGTCACCTGCATCGATCGTGGGGTACTCGCTAGGTGGCCGCATCGCATTGAATTTCGCGCTCACCCACCCGGGAATGGTTCGATCAATAGCGCTTATCGGAGCTTCGCCAGGGATCAGAGACGAAGATGACCGACTCAACCGGAAAAGTAGTGACAGTGAGCTAGCCAACTCGATTTCCCAAAGGGGTGTCGAAGAATTCATCGAGGCCTGGGTCGCCATGCCTATGTGGGAGAGTTTGCGGGACAAACTGACCGCGGATGAATGGCAAGAATCAATTACCCAACGTCGTTCCAATCACTCTCTCGGCCTTGCTAACAGTCTCCGAGCGAACGGCACAGGAAGCATGAACCCACTTCACGACATCCTCGGCGATTTGAAAGCTCCGACGCTTCTCATCGCTGGCGATCAGGACCACAAATTCTTGGAGATCGCCTATGAGATGTCAGACAAGATCCCTGATGTTTCGGTTGAAGTGATCGTTGATTCCGGTCACGCGGCGCATCTCGAACAACCCGACGCAACCGCAAACGCAATCATCAGACACTTCTCGTGTTGATAACGCTCCACAGACGGAAGCTGCGGTTGCGGAATCCTCTAGTCACTGCCCACGGCAGCACCACCGATCGGCGCATCATCGAAATCACGGCGCGGGATGGTGATTTTCACGGCCACGGAGAAGCGGCGCCGCTTCCCGGCTTCGGCTTAGAGACATTTGATGAATCCCTCGCGGCGTTAGAACAATGGGCAACTAACCCAGAACTGTTGCCCGAGTCACCCGCAGCTCTGAGCGGGGCCGCAACTGCACTCGAGAACCTAGAAAAATCCAGGCTCCGTCGTTCAGGCCCCAAGGGGGCTATCGCTGTCCAAGCTCTCGTCAGCACGACGGAGATTTCGTCGGTCGAAACCCAGATTTCTGACGCGCTAGCCAACGGTTACTTGGCAATAAAGATGAAGGTGGCCGCCACGGACACTTCGACCGACATCAGCAGGGTTCAGGCGGCAGCAGCGCTTCTCGGCTCGAAAGCAGCACTTCGCTTAGACGCGAACGGGGGATGGTCTATGAGAGACGCTCTAGCCGTTCTGAGTTCCGTAGATCTCAGCCGTATTGATCTTGTCGAAGAGCCCACTTCCAACCCGTTGGACTGGAGAAAGATCAACGAAGAGACCGGCGTCAACATCGGCGCAGATGAACAGTTGACCAATCAGCTTCAGGTAGAAATGCTTCTTGAACTTGGCGCGGCCCAAACATTTGTCCTGAAGCCCTCAGTGATAGGAGGGCCTCTCGCGACGCGAAGGATGGCGGCTCTCGCAGCGGACAATGGTGTGGATATTTTGATCTCGTCATTTCTCGATGGGCCTATAGGTCTTCGCTCAGCGAGAGACCTCGCTTTGGAATTAGCGCCCAATAAGATTCACGGCCTGGGAACAGCCGCTCTTTTCGTCGACGAGCTACCCGCCGATGTTCAACCCGTCGACGGCTACCTTCGGCGTCCGTGACAACCCCTTTTGGTCAGCGTTGACTCAGAGAAGATGCCGTTGAATTTTGCCTAACGCTGTTCGTGGAAGCTTTTCCACATATTCGACCGAACGGGGAGCACAGAACGCGGGCAAAGACTCCTTTACGGCGTCGCGCATGGCTTCCAAAGACGGCCTCTGAGCACCAGCCACCACAACAGCTACAACGACTTCACCCCACTCTGGATCCGGTCGTCCAACGACTGCACACTCCCGTACATGAGTCACCTTCTCCAAACTCCGCTCAACCGCCACCGGCCAAACATTCTCTCCACCTGTGATAATCATGTCGCCCATCCGTCCGTAAACGCTTAGGACGCCTTCGCTACTAAGCGAGCCCGAGTCTCCCGTCGGATACCAACCATCCTTGGTGAGTGGGTCATCGCCGTTGCGATAACACCTGAACAGCATCGGACAGCGGATTTGAACCTCGCCTTTGACTACTCGCAATTCGACACCTTGGAGCGGATGCCCGTTGTACACAATTCCGCTACCGGTTTCTGTCATTCCATAGGTCGCGATGACATTCTCTGGTCGTTCGGCTGGAACAGATGAGCCACCTACCAGAATTCTCCGAAATAGGCTGGCGTCAATCCGATTCAACGCAGTGGGGACAAGAGAGACAAGCGTTGCCCCTTCACGGGCGGCTGTCATCACCGCATCAGCATCGAATCCATCATGTACCTCTAGGGGTATCGCCGAATGCAGGGCTCGCACAACGACAGAAAAACCTCCGACGTGACTCAGGGGAAGACATGCGAGCCATTTGTCAACGCCATGACTGGCTTCAAGAAACGCGTTGGTGGCTTCCGCGTTAGCAACCAATGCTTCATGCGTAAGTACAACACCCTTGGGTTCTCCGGTGCTTCCGCTAGTGGCGACCACCAGCGCATCACCTGGCTCGACAGGCCTTCCTTTTGTCGATGATCCGCCGGAAGAGCTAATGACCTCCGAAGCACCCATGTGCTCTACCACTTGTTTTTGGGCGTCTCGGGGCAGTCTCTGATCTATGGGCAGCACCGCGTCACCCTGATCCCAGACTCGTTGAATAGCTTCAACGTACTGCTGCCCACCGGGCATGCATATAGCTACGAGGCGGTTCATCACAACGACGTTACCGGTGTTCTAAAACGCTCGAACGACGAGGCTGATCGTACAGATAGTGATGACGGCGCTCACCGCTACATTGAAGCGCGCGGCATCCATCTTGCGGCCGACTCTGATCCCAACAGGAAGCGCGACAGCCACAACAGCAGCAGCCAGAGCAGCTCCAAGAAGTCTTTGGTTCGACCATTGACTGGTGGCGGTGAGGGTGACCAGTTGCATCGCACCTGCCAACAGAAAAATAGCTGTGTTAGAGACGATGAAACGTTCACGCGAAACTCCTAGACCCTGAAACCATGCTGCTACAAGGGGTCCAGAGATTCCGGTGGCTCCTTGTGCCACTCCGCATGTAAGTGCCACCGGCATCCTCCCCCATTTTTGAACCCTCGGCGACCACGTCGGCTCAACCGACGAGAACCTCCACACCAAGAAACAGGTGAGTAAAGCGGCCAGCAACAGAAACAGCAATCGGTCATTGATTCGAGGGAGTAGCGAAGCACCCAAGATTGCTCCAGCCCCACCCAACGCCGCAAACGATGGCAGGCCTTGCACGGAGCGCAACTCTTTTCTGTGCTCTCTTACCAACACCGCATTACTGAAGGCCGTTGGAGCGGCCATAATCACCACAGCATCTTGAACTCCGACGAAAAACGCTATGACAGGCACCGCCGTGAGAGGCAACCCAAGCCCTGTGACCCCTTTGACGAGAGAACCCAGAACTACGGCCAACGCGACAATGAGTAACTCAACCGCACTCATTGCGTAGCTATCTCAACCGCGACCTCGGCTGCCACTAGTGCATTTTGTTCCGCCAGAGCGAGATTGGCAGAAACACTTTCGCCCGCTGTGATCTCCTCAAGCTTGGCCAGAACGTATGGCGTGACCCGCGGACCCGAAATTTGTTGTTCTCTCAGTTCAGCAAGACTTCTTTCGATGACCTCGTCGATTTCAGCTGCGTCGAGTTCCGCGCCTAGAGGAATGGGCACTACGAGAAGCGTCCCTGCTTGTCCAAGGTTCTTGCGTGAGAGGTGAAGTCGAGCGGCAGATCTAGCATCATCAACCCGATGTGGGACTTCCAAACCAGAGTTTCGAACATAAAAAGCCGGGAAGTAGTCAGTTTGCCAGCCGACAACCGGGACTGATTGAGTCTCCAAGTATTCCAAAGTACGAGGTAAGTCCAGAAAAGCTTTCGCGCCTGCGCTGACCACCAAAACTTGGTGGCGGGCGATGGCATCCAAGTCCGCCGAGACATCACCTGTTAGCTCCGCTTCACGATGAACACCGCCAATTCCTCCAGTTGCAAACACGTCAATCCCAACACTGTCAGCAATAACGACAGCCGACGAGACAGTGGTTGCGCCTTCTGATAGCCCTTGCGAGTTCGCCACTGCTAAATCACGGGCCGCTACTTTGACGGAACTAGAAAGCACCCGGTCCTGAAGTTCTTCGGGGACCCCTGCCCAAATGACGCCATCAAGTACCGCTGTGAGCGCCGGGACTGCACCGATGTTTCGAATGGCTTCCGAACAGAGTTGCAGGGCCTCCGCATTAGCGGGTGAGGGCAACCCCAACGTAGAAAAGATGGTCGACTCCAGAGCGACGACCGCGTTACCCGCCGACAACGTGGCTCTTACTTCGTCTCCGACAACAATCACCTGGGCCTCCCTATTGACTACAGCATGTCAGTCATGCGACATCTTGGCGCGCCTGCTTCTACTGTGTGAGCGTGTTTAGCGTTATTGGACATCCCGTAGTAGCAGCATGGACCGACCGATTGAGATCGATAGAGACTGGAACTGAAGAGTTTCGACTCCTTTTGAACCAAATCGGCCAGCTATTGGTGCCGTCGGTGACAGAACATTTGCCGACAACAAATGTTGAGATCCGGACGCCCTTAGCCGAAACCATAGGTCGACGACTGGAGGGCGGCACACCCGTGGTGGTTTCGGTATTACGAGCCGGCAACGGCTTACTTGATGGGGTCCTGAAGGTTCTATCGGATGCTGACGTCGGCTTCATCGGCCTTGTCCGAGATCACGAAACTCTTGAGGCCATTGAATACCTTGTGAATCTTCCGGTCCTCACCGATCGTCATGTAATAGTTGTCGACCCGATGCTTGCAACTGGGCACAGTGCCGTAGCCGCCCTCGACCGGATCACACAGGAAGACCCTGCAAGCATCACTTTGATGTGCGTGGTTGCAGCCCCCGAAGGCGTGCAACACTTGACTTCGCGTCACCCAAAAGTTCGGGTCGTAGCAGCTGCTCTTGACGAAGGTTTGAATGATTCGGGCTACATTTTGCCCGGATTAGGTGACGCCGGCGACCGCCTCTACGGAACTCAAGCATGAAACGCCCGACACCTCCGATCGAATGGGTCGATAACCACATCCGAATTATCGATCAAACGTTGTTGCCAACTGAGGTTCAATTCGTTGAGATCAGAACCGCTGCGCAAGCGGTCGATGCTATTCAGCGGCTAGCCATTCGCGGGGCACCAGCGCTTGGCGCCTTCGGATCCTTGGCATTAGTTGTCGCTCTGGACGAAACTCATCCGTCATCGTTGTCAGAGGCAATAATGCGACTGGAAGAGTGCCGGACGCTGATCGGCAACGCGCGTCCTACTGCTGTAAACCTCCGCAGGGCAGTTGACAGAGTCATTGATGAAGCGACCAGCAGCAGCCAAGACTTAACGGGCCTCAGGGCAACACTTCTTCGCGAAGCCCAGGCCGTGGCCGCCGAAGACGAAGCTGCATGCACTGAAATCGGACGACTAGGCCACGAATTGCTCCGAGACGTCACGACTCTCGGCACTCACTGCAATGCTGGACGCCTCGCGACCGCCGGAACCGGCACGGCTCTAGCTCCTATGTATGCGAAAGCACAAGCAGGTGAGCCGTTAAAGGTTTTCGCTTCTGAAACCCGTCCTTTGTTACAGGGCGCACGACTCACAGCATGGGAATTAGAGGACGCCGGCATAGATGTAACCGTCGTTCCCGACG
>JASMKJ010000200.1 GCA_030749275.1 Acidimicrobiales bacterium | reverse complement strand
GATTGAAGCTCCTCCGCCCCAAGATCGAGCCCCGAGACATCTAAGTCTTCGACCTTGGGCACCATTCCGATCGCAGTTTCGACGGCTTCCGTCGTTCCGCCGATCCGTTCCAAGACCCACTTGAGCACTCTCGCGTTTTCGCCGAAACCTGGCCAAATAAAGTTGCCTTCTTCGTCTTTGCGGAACCAATTGACGTAGAAAAGTTTCGGAAGACTTGCTCCTGGATGGAGGCCGATATCAAGCCAATGTTGAAAATAATCGCCGAAGTTATAGCCACAAAAAGGAAGCATCGCGAATGGGTCGCGACGTACCTGACCAACGGTTCCTGCAGCTGCAGCCGTTTTTTCCGATGACATCACCGACCCAAGAAAAACGCCGTGTTCCCAACTGAGAGCTTCCGCTACCAGCGGGACAGTAGTTGCTCGCCTTCCTCCGAAAAGAATCGCCGATATCGGCACTCCCGCCGGATCTTCCCAAGAAGGTGCTATAGACGGGCACTGGGAAGCCGGCACCGTGAATCGGGCGTTGGGATGGGCCGCGGGACTCTCAGACTCCGGTGTCCACGTTTGGCCTTTCCAGTCAACTAACCGGGCGGGGGCCTCATCGCTGAGTCCCTCCCACCAAACATCTCCGTCATCGGTCTCTGCCACGTTTGTGAAGACACAGTTTCCTGAAAGAGTAGCTAGGGCATTGGGATTGGTTTCTTGCCCCGTGCCAGGCGCCACCCCGAAGAAACCGGCCTCAGGGTTAATTGCGTACAACTGACCGTCTGCGCCGAATTTCATCCAAGCAATGTCGTCCCCGATGGTCTCCACCTTCCAGCCCGGAAGAGACGGGATCATCATGGCCATGTTCGTCTTGCCACAGGCAGAAGGGAAGGCCGCTGCAACATATTTGGTTTCACCGCCCGGAGGCGTAACTCCGACAATCAACATGTGCTCGGCCAGCCAGCCTTCGTCTCTGGCCATGGTTGAAGCGATCCGAAGAGCAAAACATTTCTTACCGAGAAGGGCATTTCCCCCGTAACCAGAACCGTACGACCAGATTTCTCGAGTACCAGGGAAATGCACTATGTATTTGTTGTCTGCATCGCACGGCCACGGGACATCTTCCTGACCGGTGGTCAGAGGTGCGCCCAGAGAATGGATACATGGAACCCAGGCTTGGTTGCCTAGAGCGTCCAAAGCACCCTGTCCCATTCGCGTCATAATTCGCATTGACGCAGCGACATAAGGCGAATCGGTGAGTTGAACACCGATATGAGCGATCGGAGAACCTAGCGGCCCCATCGAAAACGGGACAACGTACATAGTGCGCCCGCGCATGGCACCTTCGAAAAGCGCGAGCATTTCTTCTCGCATTGAATCAGGGTCTCGCCAATTGTTGTTGGCGCCGGCGTCAAGAGGGTCCTCGGTGCAAATGAAAGTTCTGTCCTCAACTCGAGCGACGTCGCCCGGATCAGACCTGGCCAAGAAGCTGTTGGGCCGTTTCGCGTCATTAAGGGGAATGAGGGTTCCCTGTTCAACCATCGAATTGGCGAAATGGTCGTATTCTTCCTGTGTGCCATCACACCAATAGACCGAATCAGGGGCGAACACTTCCGCCCAGCTGTCAACCCATTCGAGAAGGCTTTGGTTGGTGGTCGTTCCAGGCATTCTGACCTCCGCCGATTATCAGACGTTAGCTGGGGCAAATCCCCAGTATCTGGTCACGCGTCGCCCCCCGCGGCGGTGATCCAATCAGGTGTACCAAGGTCAACTTCGCTACCCAATCGGAGTTGGGTCGCTAGTCCTTGTTCGTCAAGGTCAAAAATGACCCGTTGCCCCTGTCTAACCATGCGAAAGATCGACCCTTCGAGGGCATCCAAGGCGAGGTCGTACTCAGATCTGTTGACGTCATCAACGACGACGCCTGTTCTGGACTGTGGGTCATATGACTTTATGACACCTTGCACGGCCGGCCTCCGATAGGACTCCTGAAGTCGAAATTTTGATGAATATCGCACGCTTCCACGGCGACCCTATGCCGCTTTGAGAAGCGCGCACAACTTAGCAAGTGGGGAAACGCCTTTGGGGGAGCATCAGCTTTAGAGTTGGTCACCTAGTGCTAGTGCCGGTCACCGCTAGCATCGGCAATTGTGGAATCTGTCTCGCTGCTGGCTACAACACACATCGTCGAAACGTTGTCCGCGTTTCACGCTGCGCTGGAGGACCACAAAGAATCGATAAACCGCCTCAACGTGTATCCGGTTCCTGATGGCGACACAGGTACAAACATGTTCCTGACAGTTGCATCGGTGTTGGAGGAGATACAGGGAGTCGACCTTGATGACAGAGAAGCGGTGTGTGCAGCGCTCTCTCATGGATCGTTGATGGGAGCCCGCGGCAACTCAGGTGTGATCTTGTCTCAAGTGCTCAGAGGGATGAGTAACTATTTTGCGCAAGTCGACGAAATAAATGCCGAAGCGTTGGCGACAGCTCTAAGTGAGGCCAGCGTCGCCGCAGACGGCGCAGTGATGAAGCCCGTAGAAGGAACCATACTGACGGTTGTACGCGAAGTAGCTAGAGCAGCTCAAGAAATCGCAAGTGACTCATCAATCTTAAAGACCGTCGAACACGCGCTCGAGGAAGGTGAGATCGCCTTAGAACGGACACCAGAACAACTCGATGTTCTGCGCGAAGCGGGAGTGGTTGACGCCGGTGGAGCCGGATTTCTTTTGTTTCTTCACGCGCTTCTTTCTGTAATAGATGGACGTGATTTGCCCAAGGCGCCGACTGCCGAGGTACTTCTGGGTCCAACCGACCGAGTCGTTGTCGCAAACGAGGTTTCCGAGCTCCGTTACGAAGTCATGTTTTTGTTACACGCCCCGGATAACACCATCGAGGAATTCAAGAATGTTTGGGCGGGCCTTGGGGACTCAATTGTGGTCGTCGGTGGCGAAGGGTTATGGAATTGTCACATCCACACCAACGACATAGGACCTACCGTTGAGGCGGGAATCGAAATTGGCCGGCCAGAACGAATAAGAGTCACTGACTTAAGCGAAGAAGTGATGGAGGAAAGATGGGTTCGCGAGGCTGCAGAAGGTGGTCAAATCGATGAAATAGTTACACCGGATGCAGTTCCATGCGCTGTGGTCGCGGTATCCCCGGCTGCTGGAATAAGCAGAATTTTTCACAGTCTGGGAGTGCAAGAGCTGGTGCTAGGTGGTCAAAGCATGAACCCCTCTACCGCTGAGCTGTTGGATGCTGTGGAACGAGCGCCTGGCGACGAAGTGGTTATCTTGCCGAACAACTCGAACATTGTCGCCGTGGCGCAAGCAGTTGACGCGGAGACAGAGAAGAAAGTTGCGGTAATTCCCACCACGTCGATCCCCGAAGGTTTCGCATCTTTACTCGGCTACGACCCGCAGACGACAGCGTTTAACAATTCCCAAACCATGCTCGATGTCGCACGTGGCGTGAAGGTTGGTGAAGTGACCCAGGCAGTCCGTCCAACAAGTACAGCGGTAGGCGAAGTAGCAACGGGTGACTGGATAGGTTTGGACCGCAACGGCATATGTTCAATAGGAGCCACCCTGGTTCAAGCGGCTACAGCGCTACTGGACCACCTTGTCGATGAGCAAGACGAAATTCTTTCGGTAATAGTCGGAGATGAGGCAAGTGATGCCGATACCCGCTCGGTGACTGAGTGGGCACAAGAGAACCGACCAGACATCGAGACAGAAGTTCACAATGGCGGCCAGAGCCACTATCCGTTCTTCTTTGGAGTCGAGTGACAGAACCAATCTCTCTTCGGGAACTCGATGCGATAGGTGTCGATCGTCTGCAAGGAGTGGGTCAACAGAGACGTACTTCCTTAGAAGAAGTCCAGATTCATTCGGTTTTTGAGCTACTGACCCATTACCCACGGCGGTACATAGATCGGAGCCACGAAGCAAAGCTTGCCGACGTTCGGCCGGGTCAAGAAGTCATGGTCGTGGGAGATATCGAAAGTGTCAGTTCTCGAAGGACACGAAACAAGAAGTCCATCGTTGAAGCTTCTTTGTCTGATGAAACAGGCACCTTGGATTTGATTTTTTTCAATCAAGCATGGCGTTCGAAACAACTTGTCCAAGGGTTGACGGTCGCGTTGTTTGGAAAGGTTGACCTTTACCGGAGTCAACTCCAAATGACGAACCCTCTTGTCGATTTAGTCGGAGATCGAACCGGAAGAATTGTGGCGATCTATCCGCAGTCAGGTAAAGCCGGACTGACCACCTGGGACATAGGGCGTTGGTCTACAGAGGCGTTGCGTCGGTGTCAAAGCCGACGAATAGCTGACCCGATTCCTGAGGAGTACCGGCGAGAGATGGGCTTGGTTGATCGGATGAGCGCTTTTCAAACGATCCATCAACCCAACTCCATGTCTGAGGTTGTCGACGCTAGAGACAGACTGGTTCTCGATGAATTGTTGAGGGTGCAGTTGGTTCTTCGAATGCGGAAAATGAGGCGCCTCGATCGCGCTTCCGGGGTGAAACACGCGAACCAAGGTGACCTACTGACGCAGTTCACAGAAGGTCTGCCTTTTGAACTCACGGGTGCGCAGCGACAAACGATGGCTGAAATCAGCGCAGATTTGACTTCCGATC
>JASMKJ010000199.1 GCA_030749275.1 Acidimicrobiales bacterium | reverse complement strand
AACCAGATCCATGCGCTGCCGGGTCTCATGGTGCTTGCCTCCATGAGCAGGCTGACTGCCTTCAGGAAAAGAACCACGCTTCCGACATACCAGACAAGGGCCGCCATCAGCTTGAGGCTGCGGGTGGAAACAAGGCATCGCTGGGTTCTGTCAATCGCGTAGGGCAAGTGGCTCCTGCTTGTCTGGCCGAGGATCAGAGCATCGATGATCCGTAGGTTTCATTGCGTGTGAAACTAGGGAACTGGCCATGATAGATCAAGGGGAAGCACTGCAGGCAGTTTTCGCAAGGATGCAGGGGGGAGAAGTTTGGTTATCACCGAGATGGCTTTCAGGATCAATTGGCTCGACACAGGCGGTGATTGACGATTTGAAATCGCCCGGCTTCGCGGCTCCAGTGCAATGCATGATGTCCTCGGGCTTCCGAAACGGTCTGGTGTAGTTCTTCTACGGTTCGACCATTATTCTCAACCTTCTCAACATAGTGAGGATATACAGAGGCGAAGGTCATGTTAGCGATACGCTGGCCGTGATCATTGGTGGTCTTCACAAAGCCTCCTGAAAGCTTGTGAAACAAGGTTGGGAGTAGGGGAGTTCAGGTTCATAACGGATAGCGTTCAGCTGCAGCGGATTCAATAAGATCGCGCGGTGGACACGAGCGAAGCGAGTGCCTCCGCGCGTACCATAGCTCCGCTGACAGCTGCAACGCCCTGTTAGACCGCAAGCCACTATTGGTTTGACTTTATCCAGCCGATAAGAGCTCGAGGATCGACGCGCGGCGTTATAATCGTATTAACCGTGAGGTAAGCGATGAAGCGATCTCCCTTGAAGATTCGCGGCGGCACACTCGTGATGCTGTTGAACGGGGACATTCGTGAGATCTCGCCGCCGTAGCGACCAATTTCATTGAAGATGGACGTGCGACTGATTGTACCTCCGTAGCGACCAATCTCGTTGCCAATGGACTGCGGGTCTGTGGCACGAATCGTGATCTTACCGAGGAACTCGCCATCTTCGGCCACAATGATCGCTCCTTCCAGACTGCTAAAGTCGAGTGCTCGCGGCGATGCCCCTGGTGTTGCTACAGCACTTGGCGCTGCGCTCATCAACCGAAGTGCAGTCCGTGCGAACCAATCATCGAGCGCCGTCAGCTCCGCTTCGCTCAACTTGCTGAGCCCAGCCTTCTGAAACTCCTCCACTGTCATGAGCTTCTTGACGCTTATCTCAGTGGGTTGTTGGGCCGAGAGCGTTGTCGCAAGCGCGAGACCTAATAGGAGCGTAAATAGATGTGAAATACGCATGGCTACTCCTTGCGGTCTAACGCCAACGAAAACGGGCGCGGTACTCCGCGTACCGTTCAGCGTTTTGTTCGCTGTCATTTGTATTGCTCGAAGAACTCGTCATCGACCTCGAAATCCTTCTTCGGGCGAAGCCCCAGCGACAATGATTCAAACATGTCGACGAGTTTTTCGGCGTCAACCAGTTCGATGGGGGTTGCACCGTCGCGGAGCGCTTCGCGCTTTGCGTCGGTGGTGAATGTCCCTGTGGTCAGGACGATGCCTTTGTCCGCACGACCTTGGAGTGCGCCGCGAAAATCGCGGATGGCGGAGACGGCCACCGCACCTTGGTAACGTTTGCATTGGAACAGGACCTTGAAGGACACAAGCGGATTGATCTGGAGAATCCCGTGGCCGTCGATCCCGCCGTCACCGGATTTCCCGGTGACGGTGACTTGCTGAAATCCAGACTCGCGCAGGAGGCGTTGGCAGATGCGCTCAAACCCGTCGGGACTGAGCGCGCGAAGTGTGCTGAGCAACGCTGACCGGTAGTCTTCAGCGGTGTCGACGGAGTCGACATCGCTGTCGTCCTCCGAAACCTGTTCCTCTTGTTTCTTCTCTCGTGTCGCCTTCGAGAACTTCTTCGAGAGATCTCGAAACATGGCGACA
>JASMKJ010000198.1 GCA_030749275.1 Acidimicrobiales bacterium | reverse complement strand
AGGCTGCTGTGCATGCTGCTGATGCTTGGGCCCGTCTCCACCCCGGCAAAGTAGGTGTGGCAATTCTCACTGCTGGCCCTGGGGTGACTGATGGGGTAACTGGTGTTGCTAATGCATGGCGGGCAAATTCACCGGTCCTGGTTATTGGAGGACAAGGGCCTTTCCGACATATCCGTCGAGGATCGTTGCAGGAAATGGACCATGTTTCGCTTATGAAGCCGGTCTCTAAGTGGGCCGAGGCTTGTTACCAAACATCCCGGATTGGTGAATACATGGAAGCAGGTATTCGTGCCGCCCTGAGTGGCGTCCCGGGGCCAGCGTTCCTGGAGATACCCACAGATATTCTCCACGGCAAAATTGAACTTGATGAAGTTCAAATGCCGAAATTTCGAGATTACCGAGTTGCATCTACAGCTCCGCAAAGGCTCATATCGGAGGGCGCCAAGTTAATTTCTCGTGCCCGCGAACCGATGGTTATGGCAGGCACTTCTCTCAAATGGAGCGAGGGAGGCAAGCAGCTGGAGGCGTTTCTCGACGAGACCGGCATTCCCTGTTTCGTTAACGGAATGGCCCGGGGCGAGATTTCCTGGGATCACCCGTCTTTTCTTTCACTCACGAGAAAAGAAGCGCTTGAGTCGGCCGACTTGGTGATTCTCGCGGGCACACCTTTAGATTTTCGAATGAAGTTCGGCAAGTCAATCTCCGCTTCGGCAGCAATCATCCAAATGGATCTCGATGAGACATTGATTGGCGATAACCGACTCGTAGATCTAGGGCTTGTAGGAAACATCGGCCTTAATTTTGATGCGATCACAACCGAACTACAAGACGGCGGCATCGACGTCGACTTCTCCGCACACCTTGACCAGCTTCGAAGTCGCGAGGAGGAGTTGGACGGCGCTCGTCAAGATCAGATGGACAGCGATGAAGTTCCTATCGACCCCCTTCGCCTATGCAACGAGATTGCTGAGATCGTCTCCGACGACATGATTGTTGTCGGAGACGGCGGTGACATCGTTGCTCAGGCATCGAAAGTGATCCAAGTACCCAGGAATGGAACTTGGATGGATCCTGGGCCGCTTGGGACCCTTGGGGTAGGCATGCCATTTGCTCTTGCTGCTCAAATAGCTCACCCGGACAAGCGAGTCTTAATTGTTTATGGGGATGGGTCGTTCGGTCTTAATGGATTTGAGTACGACACAGCGATTCGCTTTGGGCTCCCGATAGTGGGAGTCGTTGGAAACGATGCCGCTTGGGGTCAGATGATGAGACCTCAGGGCATGCTCTATGGCGAAGACCGGTTGGTTGCGGTTGAGCTAAATCGCACCAGGTATGACAAGGTCGTTGAAGCTTTGGGTGGACACGGGGAGCATGTTGTAACTCCGGATCAAATAGGCCCGGCTATCAAGAGAGCATTCGAGTCAGGTAAGCCCGCTTTAGTTAACGTCGAGATCCGTCAAGACCGCGGGGGCATGAAGGGCTCCACCTATGTGTAGAGAACTCGGAGCCAGCTAGAAGGTGTGCGGGAGATTCGTTTCGACTGTGTCGTCACCGGAATTGGAAGCTCTATTTTTCGCACAACACCCAGAAAAGCATGTTGATCCGAACTACAACGTGGCACCGTCGGGAGAGGTCTACGGTGTCATTGCGACTGCAACATCTGCTGTACGTAAGGTCGAAGTTCTTCGATGGGGTTTACAGCCCAGCTGGAACCAGCGTGATGCCACTTCACCGAAATTCATCAACGCCCGTATAGAAACCGTTGACACGAAACCAGCGTTCGCTGAAGCGTTCGCTCATCGGAGGTGCATCATTCCTGCGGACGGGTTTTACGAATGGCAGGGTGCCGGGAGGAAATCAAAGCGGCGACCGATGTACATATACCGTTCAGATCGTTCCCCGATTTTCATGGCCGGCGTGTGGAATCGAAGTTCAAGGAATGACAGACCGTCCTTCGCCATCTTGACGACCGAAGCGAACACATTCATGTCAAAAATTCATGGCCGTATGCCCGCAGTTCTCCAAGCGGCAGCTTGCGACGAATGGTTGAGTGTCGAGAACTCTGATGCGAGGCAGCTCAAGGTGATAGCGATGTCAGGATCAAAGGATTCACTTGACGCGCATTATGTCGATGCCAAGGTAGGCAATACAAGACGTAGCGGCCCCGACCTCATATCACCTGTCCCTGCTGGGACTCTGTGGGACGAGTGAGTTTTAGGACTCAAGTGCAGATTTGATCAATTCCGCCGCGCCTTCTAGTTCTGATACTTCGACTGAAGTTGCGGCTCGAGCAAAATCCAGGTCGGCCAGGGTGTTGGCTGGAATCAGGTGGATGTGCATGTGAGGAACCTCGAAACCAGCAATGATCATGCCGATGCGGTCGGCAGCAAAGGCTTGTTTCTGCGCTTCAGCGACCTTGTGCGCTACTTCGAACAGATGTTCTCGAAGATCAGACGGAACGTCGATCCATTGGTCGATTTCGTCCCGGGGGACCACTAACGCGTGTCCGCGGGAAATTGGATTTATGGACATAAACACGACACAGCGGTCGTCCCGCCATACAAAAGTTCCGGGCAAATCGCCTTTGATGATCATTGTGAAAACAGACGCCATGAAATGAAGCCTACGATGCAAACGATGAGTGAAGCCCAGATGCCGTGGAGACCGTTCACGGTTCCAAATTTGATAAGTCTTATCAGGCTGGGATGCATCCCAGTTTTTCTGTGGCTTCTCTTTTCGGTCCAAGATCGGTGGGGCGCTGCGCTGCTACTTGGAGCGTTGGGCGCAACAGACTGGATTGACGGTTATATCGCTCGACGATTTGACCAGATCAGCGAGCTGGGAAAAATCTTGGATCCAACAGCAGATCGCCTGATGCTGCTCGTTGGAATCTTTGCTATCTGGATTGACGGTTCTGTGCCTACTTGGGTTGCTTGGTTGGCCCTCTGCAGGGAGGCATTGGTAGCGGTGGCGGCACTTTTGTTGGCGGCATTAGGAGCGAGAAAGATTGAAGTCACATGGTGGGGGAAAACCGGAACGTTCCTGCTCATGTTCGCCTTCCCTTTCTTCCTTGCCGGTGAGAGCGATGTCTTCCTGGCCCCCTTTTTCGGCGTTGGGGCTTGGGTTTGTGCGGTCATCGGCCTTCCGATTCACTACTGGTCAGGGTTTAGCTATGTGCCCGCCGCTCGAGAGGCTCTACTGGAAGGTCGAGCCGGTAGGAAACCGTAGGTCCATCTACGGCTCGTTGGGATAGCTTGGGGATATGAACACACCACCCGAACTTCGATATTCGAAAGATCATGAGTGGGTGCGCGTCGAGGGTGAGATAGTTCGGGTGGGAATCACCGACTTCGCACAAGATGCTATGGGCGACGTGGTCTATGTGGAGTTGCCCGAAACTGGGTTAGAGGTCGAAGCCAACGCTGCATTTGCTGAAATTGAGTCCACAAAGTCCGTTTCGGATATTTTCGCCCCAATTTCGGGAGAAGTCGTTGAAGTCAACATCGCACTGGAGGATCAACCAGAATTGGTGAACGAAGATCCTTACGGAGATGGTTGGGTATGTGTTATCCGCCCAAGCATCGAAGGCGAAATTCAGGCGCTCATGGATGCCGAGGGCTATCAGTCTCTCGTTGCCGAAGAAAGTCAGGAGTAAGAGATGACTCAACTGTGCGTTGGTTGCGGCCATTCGAATCCCCCTGGTTCCAGGTTCTGCTCGAGTTGTGGTCGACCAATCAATTCCGAAAACGAAGGAAGCACTGAGGGGTTGGAAACCCTTGGCGGTATTGACGCTGAGGTCGACTTGCAGGTACCAGCGACGGGTGCTGCTCTGGTAGTGACCAGCGGTCACCAAGCGGGTACTCGTTACGCGATCACTTCAACTCACCTGACGGTTGGCCGTCACCCTGATAGTGACATTTTCTTGGATGACATTACGGTCTCTCGGCGCCATGTCGAATTGGACCAGGGGAATACTGGCTACGTGCTACGAGATGTCGGATCTTTGAACGGCACATACTTAAATGGCGAGCGTTTAGCAGAAAACGAAACCCTGCTCACCAATGGAGATGAACTACAGATCGGCAAGTTCAAGTTGCTGTATCTGGTTTCTTCAACCAATTGAAGATGCGCTCATTGCGTGTGAGCCAACTAGGGTCAGAGCATGGTCGAAATGGAGTTGCTCGGGGTGCAGGTCGAATTGCCCTCAAACAGCCCACTGTTGTTGTTAAGGGAGATGGATGGGCAAGGCAGAGTCTTGCCAGTCGTGATTGATACTCCCGAGGCTCACGCAATCCACAGGGGCATTGAGGGTATTCGTCTGGCCCGACCGTTAACTCACGATTTGTTGGTGGCAATGCTTGAGGAACTGCAAGCAACAGTGACTGCAGTTACCGTGACTGAGCTACGGGAGCGAACATTTTTTGCGGAAATTGAACTTGACGTAGCCGGCCAGAGTCATTCGATCTCGGCGCGACCGAGCGACGCGATTGCCATAGCTGTGCGCACCGAGACTCCTATATATGCATCAGAAGAAGTATTGACTGAGGCAGGTCAAGTGATATCAGCTCACCCAGCAGACGAAGAACATGAGAATGATCCCGACGAACTGCTCGATGAATTCAAGCAATTCCTTGATGATGTCAGTCCAGACGATTTCTGAAATTCCTCAAGCAGAGTCGATGTTTCGCGCCCTGCGCGCGAAACATCGCGCGTAGGGTGGTTGCCTAGCGGCGCTTTTGCTCGTACTGTGGCATCACATTGACGTAGTTTCATCAGTGTGATCGCATCGATGGACGGCCGAGGCGGAGGCAAAGCGGTGACCGAAGGCGCAGTGGAATCTGGCTTCTCTGGTAAGCGAACAGCCGAGATCGTGGGAATCACCTACCGACAGTTGGATTATTGGGCACGAACTGATTTGATCCGCCCTTCGTTGGCTGATGCCCAAGGAAGTGGAAGTAGACGAGCCTATTCATACCAGGATCTCTTGGAGTTGAAGGTAGTCAAGACACTGCTTGATTCTGGCATCAGACTGGAGATGGTCCGCGACGTGTTCTCTTACCTTCGCGAAAACCTTGGTACAGATGTTGCTTCCGCGAACCTCGTGATCAGCGGATCTTCGCCTTTGCTGGTGTCCGGGCAAGAAATCATTGATTTAATTCACCAAGGCCAAGGGGTGCTCAACGTCTTGCCGCTCGCAGGGGTCAAAGAAGAGCTAGACAACGCGATTATCGAGTTGTTTCCCGCAATCGAACATCAAATCAAAGCGACCGGCTAACGCCAGAATTTCCCCGAAGAGCTTAAGAATCCTCGGGGGCGAATTGCATCGATGCCGAGTTCATGCAGTAACGGTCGCCAGTAGGTTGTGGGCCGTCCGGGAAAATGTGACCCAAGTGCGCCCCACATGAATGACACAAAGCTTCCACCCGCACCATTCCGTGGGAAGAGTCGATCTCCGTTTCAACTGCCGAATCGGAGAGAGGCTGCCAAAAACTAGGCCAGCCAGAACCTGACTCGTACTTAGCGTCACTGGAGAACAAGTCTGCCTCGCAGACAACACATCGGTAGATGCCGGGTTCTTTCAGATCCCAGGTGTCGCCCGTAAATGCCTGTTCAGTGCCAGATTCTTGGGTGACATGGTATTGAAGAGGGCTCAACCGATCCCGCAGGTCCTCTTCGGTAAAAC
>JASMKJ010000197.1 GCA_030749275.1 Acidimicrobiales bacterium | reverse complement strand
AAACGCGGTCGGCGCAATAGACCTTCCGACCAGTTACCAATTCCTCTAGGTCGAATTGGCGAACCGACCTACCAACCACCTCGAGGCTCACGTCAGAACCTACACCCCCGACCCGACTGCTTCGAGTGCAGCGATGATCGGATAGTAGGTGGTGCAACGGCAGAGGTTGCCAGAGATCGCCTGTTTCAGTTCGTCCTCCGTGGGTTCACTTTTTTCGCGGAATAGGGCGACAGCACTAATTACGAAACCAGGAGTGCAAAATCCGCATTGGGCTGCACCCTTGTCGACGAAGGCCTGCTGGACTGGGTGGAGGGTGCCGTCCGTGGACTGAATCCCTTCGATGGTCGTGATCCGTCGCCCATGGGCCTGGGGAGCAGGAACAAGGCAACTCGTCACCGCTGTTCCGTCGATGAGCACAGTGCACGCCCCGCACTCACCTTCACCGCATGCCTCCTTGGTTCCAGTGAGACCGGCGACGTCGCGCAACAACTGGGAGAGGGTCCGATTGTTTCCATCCGAGAACGTTCTCAGCTCACCATTGACGCTCGTCTCAATCACCTCACCGGAGGTGTAGGTGCGACGAGTCACTCCACCTTCCCGATTCAACTCAAGCGAACTAGACCCTTTTGCTCTCAACATCACGGGTGCCATAGGCAAGCCATCAGCTTGACAGCCAGCCTCCAGTTGTTCGAGGGCACTTCTCGTAATGACCTCAGCCATGTAGCGGCGAAATTCAGCAGAGCCACGAATGTCACTGATCGGTTCAATCGCTAACGAGATGCTCGAGGCAACCGCACCAATGCGGTCAGGTGAGAGTGGCACCCCGGCCAGTAGAGACTCTGCTGCAGCCGCCCGGACGGGTGTTGGAGCGACGCTACCAAGGGCGATGCGGGCATCCGTGACAATCCCGCTGTCGAGAGTTAGTACAACCGCCACGTTTACCACCGAGATGGCTTGGGCCGCTCTAAGACCAAATTTGACGAAGGTTCCTATGCGAGATTCGTCAAGTTGGGGGAAGGACACATTCACAATGAGTTCTTCACGCGCAATTTGAGTTCGTCGGACTCCCGTTACCAGCGACTCGATCGACAAGGTCCGTTGGCCCCGTGTGCTCTCTAGAGTTATCTCGGCGCCGAGGGCGTGCAACGGTGTGAGGGTGTCGTTGGCCGGTGAGGCTGTGGCTATGTTGCCGGCGACAGTCCCACGGTTACGGATCTGGGGTGAACCAATCCCGAAGCAGGCCTGGACAAGTGGTAACGCAAGTCGCCGGCACAGGTCCGATCCGACGATGTCATTGTGAGTAACCAACGGGCCGATGTGGATCCGTCCTTGGTCGTCGCTTGAGATCGAATCCAGTCCGGGGACATTCGTCACATCGATCAGTGTCTCCGGGCACGACTGAAGCCGATGGAGCTCGACCACGACATCAGTACCGCCAGCAATCACTCTGGCCTTGTCTCCGTGTCGTTCAAGGAGGTGGAGAGTTTCCGCCAGCGAACTGGGGATCAGGTAGTTGCTCCACATGGCTGTTGTCGGTCCTACTCTTGTGTCGTGTTCGGCCTACTCGATTAGCCGAGGATCGGGCCGTCTGGCACTGCGTCTTCATAGCGAGCCCAGAAAGCAGGCGCCGCCTCCCGGCAACGAGCCTTGATCTCGCTCTCGTCAACGGTCAGGAGTTGGCGGTCCTGCATCAAAACCTCACCGTTCACGATTGTCGTGGTGATCATTGACTCGTTCATAGCGAAGACAAGATGGCCTGCAATGTTTTCTGGTGTCATCGGCGTGGCCGGCTGGTAGTCGACCATGATGAGATCGGCGACTGCCCCCCGTTCGATAACACCTAGTGGAGCCTGCGGGTAGTAGAGGGAGGCAAGGGCGGCGTTGTTCCTGAATGCCACCTCTAATAGCTGGTCACCGGGAAAGCGCCGTCCATCCCGGTGGGCGATCTTTTGCAGGAAGTAGGCAACTTCAGCCTCGCGCCACATCGTCGGCGAAAGACCATCATTGCCCAAACAGACTCGCACGCCGGCCCTTAGTTGTGATTCGATAGCGGCGATGCCGTCGCCCACGTTCATGTTGTTGCGGGCCTGATGGCTTGAAGCAGTACCGGTTTCGGCGAGCAGCAAAACCTCCTTCGCGTCAAGGTGGATTGCGTGGGCCATGATTGACTTTTCACCAAGCATGCCGTGTTGGTGAAGTCGGTCGACGGATCTCTTATTAGAAAGAGCGGTGCTACGAATCTGGTCGTACTCGTGTTCTCCGACATGTAGGTGAAAGCCCGTATCGTCCGACACTGATTCACGACACTCGGCAAGTGTGTCATCACTCACCGTCATAGGAGCGTGGATACCAAAATTTGCTGCCACACGGCCTTCCGCCACCATTTCGCTGTGACAACGCTCAACAAATCGAGCGTTCTCTGCGATTCCTGCTCTCGCTCGGGTGTCGCCATTCCTATCTGTGACTTCAAAGCACAGCACGGACCTCAACCCAGCACGGTCCACCACGTCAGCAATCACATCAAGGACACCATCGACGCAG
>JASMKJ010000196.1 GCA_030749275.1 Acidimicrobiales bacterium | reverse complement strand
CGGGAATAGATTTCTCCGGCGTAGTAAGTGCCTCGACGAATCCTCGTTACAGCGAGGGCGATCGGGTGGTGCTAACTGGGTGGCGGGTCGGAGAGGTTCATTGGGGTGGCTACGCGGAAAGGGCCCGCGTCAACGGTGACTGGCTTGTGAAGCTCCCGGATGGAATGTCGGAACTTGAAGCAATGGCTGTAGGTACCGCCGGGCTGACCTCAATGCTGGCTATGCAGGCCTTGGAAGATCATGGAATCGGTTCGGAGCCGGTCCTTGTGACCGGTGCCGCGGGCGGAGTTGGAAGCGTGGCTGTTCATCTCCTAGCTCAAGCTGGATACGAAGTGGCTGCCTCTACGGGTCGGCCAGAAACAAGCGACTATTTGACGAATCTGGGGGCTTCTCACATCATCGCTCGAGAGGAGCTAGCTACACCGCCATCAGGACCGCTGTCTTCGGAACGTTGGGGCGGTTGCATTGATGCTGTTGGCGACACCACCCTCGCTCACGTGCTGACTGAAATGCAGTACGGCGCGAGTGTGGCAGCCTGTGGCCTCGCTGGAGGCAATGCTCTAGACACAACCGTCATTCCGTTCCTCCTTCGCGGGGTCAATCTTCTAGGGATTGACTCTGTTATGTGTCCATTCGAACAACGCGAACAGGCGTGGTCTCGTTTGGACGAACTACTCGATCGCAACATGCTGTCTGAAATGACAACTGTTGTCGGGTTAGAGAAGGTTCCCGAATTAGGGTCCGAGATCCTTGCGGGTAGGATTCAGGGTCGGACGGTCGTCGACGTCCGCAATTAACGTCCCGGAGTAGCTCTAGTCGATTTTCCTCAACATCGGAATATGGGGAATACCGTCTTCCAAGAATTCAGGTCCGGTCTGCGAGAAACCTAGATCGGTGTACCAGTCGCGAAGATACGACTGAGCAGAAAGAACCCACGGTCCTTCAGAACTCCTCATGACATGTTGAATGAGTTCTTTGCTTAACCCCTTGGACCGGACGTCGGCTCGTGTCACTACGCGCCCGATCCTGCAGCAATTCTCTTCGTTGATTAGACGCACATACGAGGCGATACCCGTTGCATCATCTATCCAGAAGTGTGTGGCCTGAGCATCAAGATTGTCGATTTCGGAGTACGCGCATTCCTGTTCGACAACAAAAACCTCAACTCGTAAACGCAAGATGTCGTAGAGGCGGTCCACCGACAGTTCGTAAAATGACGCTGCCTGTATATCGCTCATAAAGCGGCGACCAGTGCCGAAAATCCGGCCAAAACCATTGCCGCGGACACAATGACCGCTGTCCAGTGGATCACGGGTCGTCTATGTCGAAGGGGCCTCAACTCACCGTTGGGATTATGTGTGCGTCGGCTCATAAGGCGCAGGGTAGCGGAGCGATTATGCGCGTCTCTCCATCTCTTCAGATATATCAGTCCGACGTTGTTCCCCTCGCTTCACAAGCTCGAAGGAGAGGTTGCCGACATCCCGCAGGTTCAACGTTTGCGCCGTGAAACCATTAGCAAGGAGTTAGAACCGGACAAGCTTCCAATGGAGTCGGCCGGCGGCGTCCTCAAGCCGCACTTCAATTGTGGCTTGAGCTCCGCCATCCACTCGAGTGGCAACGCAATTGAAGGAACTTCCGATAGGCGCGACCAGGTATTCGTCGTCACCGCAATCGATCATCACGTCAAAGCCAACTTCGTAGGTCACTTCAGTCGCCAAGATCGCCTCTGTATTGACAAGCTGAAGCGGGTGGTGCTTGTGGGCGTAGTTGTATTGCCCCTGGGCATCAAGAATCCGGACTTGAAGCTCGTAGTACTGGCCCGCCACTTCGCTAGCGCAGATGAAGACTGATTCGGGTGTCGTTACGATGTCTTCTGGACAATCAACCAAACCGAGTTCTACCGGAAGAATGTCACTGCCCGCCTTATCCTGCAGTTCCCGTTCAAGTTGAGTCTGATCCTCACCGCCGCCGCATGCCGACGCGAGCGCGACTATCGCGACGAATGCGGAGATTAGTCTTGGTGCTCTTTGTTGCAGCATTAGTTTTTGATCACCCAAATTCGGTTGGGTTGACATTACTCCTCATCTCACACACAAAATGACCGGTCTGTTGAGTTCAAATAAATGGTTTCTCTTGGTAGCGACCGAAGACCTCAGCCAGCTTGTTCATGATTTCTCCTACAGTTGCGCGCGTTCTCACCGTGTCGATAAGAGGCAACATCAAGTTTGCGTCGGTCTCTGCTGCCCTACCTAAGGCGACTAGCGCATTATCGACTGCTTCTTGGTCGCGGTCGCTCTTTATCGCTTGAAGATTCTTGATCTGACGTTGCTCGTCTTCGTTCGTGATCTTCAGAAGCTCAATTTGGTCTTCTTGGTTTCCTTCGGTGAAGTCATTAACTCCGACCACAACGCGGCGACCGGCATTAATTTTCTTTTCGAATTCATATGCAGCATCGGCGATATTGCCCTGGTACCAACCTTCGTCGATCAGCTCGAAAGCTCCTTCAAGCATCGAGTCGTCGCCGGCATGAGCTATGTGGGCAAACATCGACTCTGCTTCAGCCTCCAAGCGATCAGTTAGTTCTTCTAGAAACCAACTTCCTCCCAATGGGTCGACGACATCGGTCACGCCTGTCTCATGGGCAATTACTTGTTGGGTCCGCAACGCTATTCGTGCCGCTTTTTCGGTTGGTAAAGCGAGTGCTTCGTCCATCGAATTGGTGTGGAGGCTCTGCGTTCCACCAAGCACTCCTGCGAGAGCTTCTATAGCCGTTCGGGCAACATTGATTTCGGGTTGTTGGGCGGTTAACGACACACCGGCGGTTTGAGTGTGGAAACGAAGCATCATCGACCTTGGATCCTGAGCTCCGTATCGTTCCTTCATCCAGCGCGCCCAGATTCTGCGCGCGGCTCTGTATTTCGCGATTTCTTCAAAGAAGTCGATATGTGCGTTGAAGAAAAAACTCAGTCTGGGAGCGAAGTCATCGACTGCAAGACCTCTTTGACTAGCCGCTTCGACATACGCAAAGCCGTTGGCAAGGGTGAATGCCAGCTCCTGCGCGGCAGTGGATCCGGCTTCGCGTATGTGATAGCCGCTTATCGATACTGAATTCCACCGAGGCATCTCATTTTTCGCGAATTCGATCGTGTCGGCCACGAGCCGCATCGACGGTCTTGGAGGGAACACCCATTCCTTCTGGGCTTGATATTCCTTGAGGATGTCGTTTTGAAGTGTTCCTCCGAGACGACTCCTATCCGCGCCTTGGTCTTCTGCGTTGGCAACGAACATCGCCCAGATAGGTGCCGCGGGAGCATTAATCGTCATCGAGGTGGTTGTCTTTTCGAGATCGATCTCGTTGTAGAGGAGACCCATGTCCTCAATCGTGTCAACCGCCACACCGCAGCGGCCCACCTCGCCTAGCGAGAGCACATCATCACTGTCAAGACCCATGAGGGTCGGCATGTCAAAGGCGGTCGACAGGCCACCACCACCGGCGGAAAGGATGTCTCTAAACCTGGCGTTTGTGTCCTCCGGAGTGCCGAATCCAGCGAACATTCGCATCGTCCAAAGACGCCCTCGGTAGCCGCTCGCGTGTACCCCACGGGTATAGGGATACTGACCCGGCCACCCTATGGAGTCACTAGGGTCGCTGTCCTTTGGAGCGTAAAGCGGTTCTACTGGAAGGCCGCTCATCGTTTCGTAATCAACGTCACGGATGTTGCCGGCTTCGTACTCTTGTTGCCATTGCTCTCGCGTCACAAGTTTCTCCCACAGGCGCATTGAGATTTGAGCAATCAGTCTAGGCGGGCATCATCGAGGTGACCTAGATGATCTATTGGCCCTTGACCCGAACCCAGTTCCCAATCGGCTGAGCGCCTAACGGCGTCCACCGTGAATCTCTGTGCTCTCTTCACCGACTCGACTGCTGCGAGGCCTCGCGCCAAACCAGCAACGATGGCAGCCGAGAAGGTATCTCCGGTTCCTCGCACGTTGTTTGTGTCACTACGTTCGAACTCAATTTTTGTAACTTCACCCTGATGTGCCACTACATCAATTATTGAGTTCGCGTTTCGACGGCCTCCAGTTAGGACCACCACTTCTGGTCCCATATCAGCCAACTCAAGTGCTACTTCAGACAAGACATCGAGATCGTCTGTTACTTCCACCCCCAACAGATGCACGGCTTCCAGGTGATTAGGAGTGATGACAAAAGCGTTAGGAATCAAACGTTGACGAATCAGCTGGATACTTTCAGGCTTGTAAAGCAAATCTCCATGGCGATCGACTATCACTGGGTCAACAACCAAAAGCGGCAGTGCACCTTCTTCGGCCATTTGCGCTATCAGACGAATATTTTCTTGGGAATACAAAAGACCAGTCTTGACGGCTTTGACGTCAAAGTCGTCAAAGATTGCCTCAATTTGTGACTTCACTACCCGTTGCGGCACAGCGAACGCTGATCGAAATTCTTCGGTGTTCTGCGACGAAACAACTGTGAGTGCGCACACACCATGAACTGACTGGGCAGAGAACGTCCGCAAATCTGCTTGGAGTCCGGAGCCTCCTCCTGAATCTGAACCCGCGACCGTTAGCACCACTGGAGGTTGAGTCATCAACTTGTTGTAGCAGATAGATGGTCATTTCCTTGCCTAGGGTGTGGACGTGACGGACCAGTCGATGACCGTTGGGATAATCGCCAATCCCGTGTCAGGGCGCGACATTCGTCGTGTCGCCGCTCGCGGAGGAGTCTCCAGCGCTGAAGACAAAAGGAACAGAATCGCCCGTGCGGTCATTGGTGCCGTGGCCGGAGGCGCCCGGCACATCGTCGCAATGAAAGAACCTTTCGGAATTGCTACCGGAGCACTCACGGATTTACCCGTAGATGCAGAGTTAGAAATTCTCGATGTAGGAGCGCGGGTCGATCCGATGGACACAGTACGAGCCGCTCTAGCCATGAAGGAACGCGGGATCAGTGTGATTATTACCCTGGGAGGGGACGGGACAAACCGGACCATCGCGCGCGTTTGGCCTGACGTGACCTTGGTACCGATGTCTACGGGCACGAACAATGTGTTCCCATCACTTGTTGAACCTACGGTGGCAGGAGCGGCCGCTGGTCTAGTTGCCACTAACCGGGCTGACGAAGACTTAGTAGCGCCACGCTCCAAGATGATTCATTTGATTTCGGGAGACGGATCCGAAGATGTTGCACTTATCGATGCCGCCACGCTCGCCAATGACTTCGTAGGCAACCGGATGCCCGTCGACCCCAATAATTTGCGACAACTTGTGGTTTCAACGGCAAGGCCCGACACAATCGGTGTCTCGTCGGTAGCGGGCCTTCACACAGTGTGTCTTCCTCAAGACGACACCGCGGTTGTGGTGACGTGCGGATCTGGCGGCGCATTGACAAACGCTCCGATAGCTCCCGGTCTGTACCAGAAGGTTCCAGTTCTTGATGTGAAACGAATTGAACTGGACCAAGAGATCGATCTTGTCGGGCCTTCAACCTTGGCCGTTGATGGGGACCGAGAACATCAAATTCCCCCTGACTCAGTTGTGCGGGTAGCCGTCCGTCGAGATGGGCCGAGGGTGGTCAACGTTAGCCAAGCCCTTGAGGTGGGAGCTTCTAATGGATTTTTCGTTCTGAAGTAGACCCCTGGGCTATTGGACAAGCTCACTCCAAGACGGCGAGGATTTGTAGACGGCTATCCCAGGGTTCAGAGGGTTCGAGCTTCAAACAACGGCTCGGCATCAAGCATCCGCATGGTCGTCGGAAGTTCATTTCGAACTCGCAAGTGGAACTTTCGGTCATCTTCAAGGGTGTACGGGTAAGCAGGCCCTGAAGCTCGAAAGAGAGGAACATGTAGTGCTCGAGCGTCCGGAGGTCCAGGACGGTCATGCTGAACAAGCACTTCGTCAATTGCTAGCCCGTCGTCGATAATTCGGTACGGCCTAACCACCCCACCTCGTGTGGCCTTACCCTCACTGGACTTCGCCACCGGAACGACCGGCTCGTACGCTCCTGATCTGCGAGCGACAGCCACCAGTTTGTAGACCATGCCCGCGGTGGCGTGGCCTGACCCAACAACCAATTGAGTTCCTACTCCGTACCCATCAATCGGGTGGTCTGCCAGTTCAGCAATCCTGTATTCGTCAAGGTCTCCCGACACCACGATCCGTGTTGATTCTGCGCCGTTTGCGTCTAGCTTTTCGCGGGCACGCAGTGCTTCTTCTGCTAGGTCGCCTGAATCGATACGAATGGCTCCAGGTGCTCCGCCTAGTCGTTTGGCGGCGGCCAGGGCACGGTCGATGCCCGTATCTATTTCGTAGGTGTCGACCAAGAGCGTGGTTTCGAGTCCGTGCGCTTCGATTTGCGCTTCGAACGCTGACTCTTCATCATCGTGTGCCAAAGTGAACGCGTGAGCTGACGTCCCCGCAGTGGGCACCTCAAAGCGGATCCCCGCCTCCATGTTTGATGTGGTGTCAAAACCTACGAGCCAAGCAGCTCTGGCCGCGGCTACTGCTGCCTCTTCATGGGTCCTTCGACCTCCCATTTCGATTAGGTGGCGACCATTAGCTGCGTCATGCATCCGCGCTGCAGCGGAAGCCACGGCGCAATCATGGTTGAGGACAGACAAGACCAGAGTTTCTAGGAGTAACCCTGCCCCGAACGAACAGTCAACTCGTAGGACAGGACTTCCCGGAACGTATAAGTCGCCTTCTCGGTAGCTCCAAACTTCACCTTCGAATCGGAAGGTTTCAAGGTGTTCGAGGAGTTCGTCACTGAAGCGTCCCAAGCTTTTCAGATAGTTGATTTGATCAGGAGCGAACTGGAAAAGGGCTAGTTGGTCTGCCAAGCGTCCTGGCCCGGCGACAACTCCGTAACCACGTCCTTGAGGTAAACGCCTCGCAAAAACTTCAAAGGTGGCTTGGCGTGATGCCACTCCGGATTGGAGCGCTGCGTCAAGCATCGTGACCTCGTAAAGGTCGGTCATCAAGGCTGTACCCATACCTCCAGCATGCTTCATGAAGTGGGTCGGTGGAAAGGGAGTTTCATAAGACATTCCTTGTTTCGTCGCATATGAGCTCAAAAGACTGTGCTTTGGAGGCCGCAGGCACCACACTCCTGGTATGGCATTAAAGACATCGAGTCGGTCTGAAATCGCACCTTTTTACGTTATGGAGGTCATGCGTTCGGCAGCAGAACGAGAAAACGCGGGACAAGACGTTCTTCACCTTGAGGTAGGTCAGCCCTCTACTCCCGCACCCGCTGGGGCAAGGGCGTGCGCTATTAGCGCCATAGAAAATGACATTCTCGGCTATACATCTGCTTTGGGATTGGACTCTCTTCGCGAGCGGATCAGCGCTCATTACCAGGATTGGTATGGGGCGCATGTTCCACCTTCTCGGATTGCGGTAACCGCTGGCGCAAGCGGCGCTTTTACCTTGGCATTCTTGGCTTGTTTCGAACCCGGTGATCGAGTTGCGGTCCCAACACCGGGATACCCCTGTTATCGCAATGTATTGAGGGCCCTTGATGTGGAGGTCGTAGACCTTCCTGTTGGACCTGAGACTCGTTTTCAGCCTTCGCCGAGCAACCTTGAGGCGGTGGGTCCACTCGATGGGTTAGTCGTCGCTAGCCCCTCTAACCCGACTGGCACGATGCTCTTGGAGAGCGAGCTTCTCGAACTGGTTTCTTGGTGTCGCCGCGAAGACATTCGACTCATATCTGACGAGATTTACCACGGGATAACGTACGGACACCCTGCTCCCACCGTCGCTTCTCACTGGGATGAGGCTGTGGTGGTGAATAGTTTTTCGAAATATTTTTCGATGACCGGTTGGCGCGTCGGCTGGCTGGTTCTCCCCGAGACTTTGGTTTCACCTGTCGAACGTTTAGCGCAAAACGCTTTCATCGCCGCGGCTTCAGTTTCTCAACATGCGGCGCTCGGGGCGTTCGATTGCACAGACGAACTGGAAGTAAATCTTGAACGTTACGCCAACAACCGGAAGATACTTCTCGAAGGTCTGCCACTGTCGGGAATCAGCCAGCTAGCACCCGCTGATGGCGCCTTTTATATTTGGGCTCAGGTCGATCATTTGTGCGATGACAGCCAAGAACTGGCCCAAGTGTGGCTCAACGATTTGGGGATAGCGGTGACACCCGGAATTGACTTCGATCCTACGCAAGGTCACCGATTCATTCGATTCTCCTTTGCGGGCTCTAGCCAAGAAGCTCAAGACACCGTGGACAAATTGACTCATTGGGCTTCAACCCAGGCCTAGTTCATGAGCCCTGAGATCAGGACCCGGATCTTGGTTGCTCTAATTTTGCTGATCATTGGATCTTGGACCGTTCGTACTACGACGCCACTGACGATGATCTAACCAACGACCACGTCACCTGGTGGGTTGGCGACACCTGGTGGGTTGGCGACTTGTACGTCTACATCGGTCTTTCCGGAGACATCTCCCAGGGTGTAGTGATCGTTAACTAGCATTTCAAAGCACATCCCAGACCTTTATAGGACCCTCACTGCTTCGGTGGTGGGGGTACCTTTCTGCTCAAATAAGAAGCGAACGTATGTTCGATTACTCTTATTGTGGTTGCGTAGGGTGGCTGGATGACCTCAGAACCTATTGATTTGGCTTTACGGTGATAGGTGATTTTGGGGGTCAGGTGGGCACAGTGAGGGTCATGAGAAGATCTATCTGGGTGCTTATGGTCGTTGTCGTGCTTGCTGCTGGATGCGGTAGCGATGACGGGAGTGATGTTCGTACAGGTTCCCCTGATACTGCGCCGGTTCTTAAAGTTGGTGAGGTAACCCCGAGTGGGCCTGCAGACGACTCGGATGCTGTTCCGGTCGAGCCCGATGAGGTGGATCTGCCTGTGTTAGAGCGTCATGCTGTTGATAGGCCTTGGATTGATGTTGATCGTGTTCGAAATCTTGTAGAGCTACATGGGAACGCAGATCGCCGATTTAAGGACGCGCAGAAGGCAGATGGCCTGGTGCATCTGTTGAACATTTGGGATGTTTCGTTAGATCAGGTGGGAGCTCTGCTTGATGAGGCGATGATTGAGTGGCGTGTCGTGCAGCGTGACTGTGAGGGCTTAGCTGTTACTGAGGATTGGTGGACGGGTCGAGCAAATCTGTATGTGGTTGATGACCTTGTTGTTGGCTGGGAAGTAGAAGGCGCTGATCATTCACACGGGAGCACATGGTGTGCAAGCGATGCAAGTGACACTGATCCCAGGTACGGAATTCTTGGTCTTGAGCTTTCTGAAGCAGCCGCGATACTCGATGCGCAGGACGTGACCTGGCGGTTAACGGGAAAGGATTGCGAGCCTATGCCAGCAACTTTGGATTTACGGCCCGGCAGAGCGAACCTGGCCACGTTCAACGATGTTGTTATCCGCTACTCAATAGAGGCTTGGGATGGCCCAGATAACGTGTACAAACTTGAGCCTCAGCCAACATGTCCGGAACCCAGCGACACCTGGCCTGAAGGGGAAGTGATTATGACCGCGCTGTTTGACGGCCCGGTTCGATACATAGAAGGCGGCGGTTACGACTTTTTGCCGTTTTCGTTGACAGAAATCCCCGTTGTTCCTGTGATCGTTCGATTCGAAGCATTGGACCCGACCGAAGTTGCGTTAAGCGACCAGGCAGTAGTCGAGGTGGAGGTAACTGCTGACAACTATGAGATGTTCGGTCCGAACTGGCGAGCTCCCCAAGACGGCATTGACGACGGAGATCAAACCACCCAGGTGCTGGTCAGTGTCATCTCGGACCCCTTAGACCCCATCTTCAGGAACGCAGAGAACCTGATTATCACGGTGATCAC
>JASMKJ010000195.1 GCA_030749275.1 Acidimicrobiales bacterium | reverse complement strand
AAGCTTTGGTGCCGCCACGACCGAATCGTGGACACTCAAGATCAGTGGATCTCTTATCCACGTCGACATTGATCCTCACTCCCTAGGGCAGCACTACCAGCCGCGTCTTGCCATCGAAGAAAACGCTCGTTCATTCCTCGTGTCCTTAACCTCCTTGTTCGCCGAATCTGCACCCCCTGGCCCACCGATCTCTACCGAGGCAAACCAAGCATTGTTAACGCACCGCTGGATTGCTCCAATCGAATCTGCCCTTCCCAAAGCAGACGCAACCATCTGCCTGGACGTCACCATGGCATCGGGATGGATCCCCGGAGCCATCTCATTGGGACCAAACCGTAAATTGATGATGCCCTGGAATTTCATGACACTTGGTTGGGCTTATGCCGCCGCACTTGGAGTGCAGGCGGCGGTACCCGATGACACTGTGCTTGCCGTCATGGGTGACGGTGGAGCGCTCTTCACCATTGGTGAGTTGGCCACCGCTGTCGACCATCAACTCCCAGTAGTTCTACTGGTTTTCAACAACCGGTCTTACGGGATCATCGCTGACCTTCAAGACAAGGTCTGTGACGGACGCCGCTTTGGCGTGGATCTTGACTATGTCGACTTTTGCTCTATTGCTAATGCATTCGGACTCTCCTCGCATCGGGCCAAGACCCCTGAAGAGCTCGAAACTGCTCTAAAGGAGAGTTTCACGGCCCGCGAACCAACAGTTATCGAAGCTCTTGTCGAAATCTCTGACCTCGGTACAAAGAGCGCCTAGCGCTAACCACGAATGCTTCCAGATTGGAACATGCCCTCATGGACACATCAACAGATGAAGTAGTGACGGAACTACCGGTTCTCAAAACTGAGGTGCCGGGACCGAATTCTCGAGCCGTATTTAAGAAGGATCAGTCTCTTCTAGCGGCCGGTAATTCTGCAGGATCTCTATGGTCGGAACTAGCTATCCGAGACGGGCGCGGGACGATGATCCGGGATGTCGACGGTAATTGGCTATTGGATGCGTGTTCTGGGACTGTGGTGATGAACCTCGGCCATGGTCACCGCGGGGTAGCCGATGCCCTTGCCGAGCAAGCAGGCCTACTCACACACTTCTATGACTTCGCGACCGAGGTTCGGGGCGAGTTTCTCGAGACCCTTACGGCCCTACTCCCTGCTGAGCTTGACGCGTTTCATTTGGCCAACTCAGGAAGCGAAGCTGTAGAGGCTGCCATTCGAATCGTCCGCTCCGCAACCGGACGCTATGAGGTAATCGCCTTTCACAACGCGTACCACGGCCGAACATTGGGAGCCCTATCCCTTACAACAGGTGCCGGACGAGAAGGACTCGGACCGATGATGCCGGGCGTAACCCACTCGGTTGCCCCAGACCCCTCGTGGAGCAGAGGCATGGACGACTCTGAAACTTCTGCCACTTGTGCTCGCCATCTGGAGCGCCTCGTAAAGCAAGTACTCACCGATCAACCTGCGGCCGTTGTGATCGAACCGATGCAGGGGGCAGGAGGCATGATTCCCATCCCCGGAGAGTTCCTAAGGTATCTCCGCGAGTTCTGTGACCGGACCGGAGCATTACTTGTGTTTGATGAGATTCTCACCGGAGGGGGTCGAACCGGGCGTCTATGGACATTCGAGCACTCTGGTGTGACCCCGGACATCCTGCTACTCGGCAAAGGCATCGGTGGTGGTTTCCCAATCGGTATCGTCGCGGGACCTCGTAGCGTCATGGACGCTGGTCCAGGCGCAGAACCCACGCATAACAGCAGTACTTTCGGCGGAAACCCCTTGGCATGTGCTGCTGGTTTGGCTGCCATAAGGGCACTAGAGCGGGAAGAACTAGTAGAAAACGCTGCCAGAGTGGGGGCTCATTTAATCGATGGTCTGACAAAGCGCCTGGAGAAGCGCCAATCGGTAGCCGAGGTCCGTGGCCTCGGCCTCGCTATCGGGATCGAATTGGTCTCCGATCCGATTAGCCGGTCCCCCGCCGGAGGAGAGTTTGTCCGTGACGTTCTTCTAGGACTACTCCGACGGGGCGTCGTGATTTCGAGCACAAGTCATGTGGTTAGAATTACTCCTCCCCTATGCCTCACGTTTAGTCAGGCTGATTTCATCACTGAGGCCGTCAGCAGCACACTGCTCGAACTTGAGAGGAGCTCCTAGGTGCCTCGCCGGAGCTCCCCGGTTAGCGTCTTCGAGCTCCTTCTCTCCATGGAGCGCCCCTCTGGCCCCATTTACAGAGAATCCCTGAACATACTGAACTGATGGAATCCGCACCCGATCCGTCCCCGACCCTTGAACTCCCTCTGGCCGGTATCAAAGTCCTTGACCTCACACGTGTACTCGCCGGCCCGTATGGAACGATGGCACTCGCCGACTTGGGAGCTGATGTCCTCAAGATAGAGAGTCCTGCAGGTGACGAAACTAGGGGTTGGGGCCCCCATTCGTTGACGGTGAGAGTGCCTACTTTCTAGCGCTAAACCGAAACAAACGATCGGCTGTGTTGAATCTTGATAATCCCGCTGACGCGAAGAAGTTGTTAGACCTAGCGGTGAGGGCTGACGTCTTAATCGAGAACTTCCGACCAGGTCGAATGAAGCGATGGGGTCTCGGCCCCGAGAAGCTGATGGAACTCAATCCCGGTCTTGTGTTCTGTTCGATTACCGGATTCGGAGAAACCGGCCCATACCGGGACTACCCAGGCTTTGACCCAGTGATCGAAGCGATGTCTGGCTTCATGAGTATCAACGGACCCCCCGATCGATTCGAACCATACAAAGCCGGTGTTGCGATAATCGACGTACTCGCAGGGCTCCATGCTGTAAACCTGGTTACCAGCCTCCTGGTGCGACGGACATCCACGGGGATCGGTGGACACGTTTCGGTCTCACTCTTCGATGTGGCGGTCGCAAGCCTTGTCAATGTGATGAGTTCCTTCCTTGTCTCAGGGGAGTTGCCGGAACGCCATGGCAATGACCACCCCAACATAGTTCCCTTCGGAGCCTTCCAAGCAAGCGATGGGCTCCTGATGATCTGTGTCGGAAATGATCGACAATGGCAGTCCCTTTGCGACGCTTTAGGGATCCCAGTAGAGGAGTTTCCGGGGTTAACAAACAACCCTCAGCGTGTTGAGAAACGTGAGCAAGTACGCAGCCTGCTGGAGGAGCGACTCGGTCAATCGACAGCTAGTGAATGGGCTGACGAACTGATGCGCAGCGGAGTGCCTGCCGGTGAGATTCGGCAACTCGATCAGGTAATCAATGATCAGCACGTCATCGCAAACCACCTCGTTCAGTCCATCGAACACCCTGAGGTGGGGAACATCAGACTTGTCGGGCCTCCATTTCTTGTGGATGGAAAGCGTCCGGATATCTCAATCGCACCGCCAATTCTCGGCTCGGGTCAGGGACATATCCAGGATTGGCTTGACGGTCCCGCTATGGAGTCGTTCGCGTTCGAAGACGACCACACAGGGGGTACTTGACAAGATGCATGGCGAGTTCACCTCCCATCTCCACGGGTATGAGAAGCATGTGATGGATTCCACCCACCTGGATGCAGCACAAACCGCTGAGGTCGTCTGCAAGAGCATGGAAGCGGGCGAACTGCAGATTCGATAGGTGCGACCAGCAGGACAGCCAGAAGGGCGTCCTGCCTCACTTCAGGTGGTCGGGCTGCCGAGATTTGAACTCGGGACCTTCGGTCCCCCAGACCGACGCGCTAACCAAGCTGCGCCACAGCCCGCTGTGGACGGGTCACTCTACCGGCGGGCCTCCCCCGGGCACGCTCACGTGATGACCCACCACGCCCCCTGGAGTAGGCGCCACAACAGGT
>JASMKJ010000194.1 GCA_030749275.1 Acidimicrobiales bacterium | reverse complement strand
CGGCCACGATCAATTTGATTGCTGATCGGTATCTGCGGCCGCCTTGGGGAGTTCTTGATGGCAAGTCACCCCGGCCCTCGCTAGGCGGACACTACAACGATTTTCGGGTTCGGTTGCCTACCGAATCAACTTTCGCCCATGCGACTGAGATATTTGGCACGGAATCACCATCAAAATTTGCTCGTAAGCGGATCCCTAAAGGCACTCTCGTCGAGAATACGACGACAGGAGGTGGTGGCTACGGTGACCCCTACACGCGTGAACTGGCTGAGGTGCAGGAGGACGTTATTGACGGGTATGTCTCAAGAGGTGCGGCTCAAACAGAGTATGGAGTGGTGCTAAGAGACGACTCAACGGTCGATGTTGAGGCGACTAACCAACATCGGAGAGAAGGTGCGAGTTAGTGGAATCTGAGGAATTTGCAGCCGGCTCCACATACCAAGAGCCCAATAAAAAATGCTTCTGTTGCGGACGACTGATCCCCACCGAAGGTGTCGGGGGGACGACGGAGGGCGTGTCGCGTCTCTACTGCTCGGAGGACTGCATAGACGTGTATGGTCGTTACAGAATCCCGTACCTAAAGGGTGAGTGAGTTGGATACTGCGGGAAACGGCCTTCGCCTTTACCGATCCATGGTGATTATCCGCGAGGTGGAGTTACACATCGAACGCTTACATCGAGCTGGACGGATGGCAGGGTCGTTTCACTCGTCGGTAGGTCAAGAGGCTGCTGCAGTGGGGGTTTGCGAAGTACTAAGGCCTGACGATCTTGTTAGTAGTACTCATCGGGGTCACGGTCATGCTCTCGCCAAGGGGGTCACTGTCGGCGGCTTACTAGCTGAGCTATTCGGTTTGGCGAACGGTGTATCAGGAGGTCGAGGGGGCTCAATGCACCTACACCATCCGGACAGTGGATTTCTGGGACAGAACGCCATTGTGGCTGGCGGAATGCCCTGGGCTGCTGGAGCAGCATGGGGTGCTCGACAGCAGGGACGGGACATTATCGGTGTGAGTTTCTTCGGTGATGGAGCAGCCTCACAGGGTTTATTTTATGAGACATTACGGCTTGCAAAACTCTGGAACTCACCGTGTTTATTTGTCTGTGAAAATAATGGTCTTGCTCACTCAATGCCAGCCGAGAGATTATTTGGAGACCCGGGGACTCACTGCAGACTGGTTGCCGAGCATGGGATAAAAGCCGAAGTCGTTGACGGGAGTGATGTGTTAAGTGTGTATAAGGTTGCCCACTCGTTAGTGGGCTATGTACGTACCGGATATCCAGCCTTTCTTGAGGTTACTGTTGGTCGGGCTCGAGCTCACAGTCTGAACGACCCCGAGTATGAATACCGTGATCGAGATTCCGGAAAGAATTGGCTTGAAGAAAATGATCCGATCAGTTCTCTCCGGAAGGGTCTACCAGATCTATCCGAAGAGTTTGACCAAATTGATCTTGAGGTGTCCACGCTTATCTCACACGAGACGACACGGGTGGAAAGCGGAGATATAAATCAAGCTAACGATGCACTTCGTGACGTATACACAGTCGACTCTGGTGTACGTAATGACTGAGCTTAAATATGCAGAAGCGGTGCGGGCGGCTCTGAGGGCTGAGCTTGCGACTGATGAGCGGGTGGTTGTTCTAGGACAGGAGGTCGGCGCTCTTGGCGGGGTTTTCACTACTACGAAGGGCCTTCAAAGAGAGTTTGGCCCTGAACGGGTTCTTGATACCCCGATTTCAGAGGCAGCGATCGCGGGTTGGGCGGTTGGGGCAGCAATGGCCGGTATGAGGCCTGTGGTTGAGATTATGTTCATGGACTTTGTAATGCTGGCGATGGATCAGATTGTTAACGGAGCGGCCAAGTTGCGGTACATGAGTAATGGCCAGTTGTCCGTCCCGCTCGTGGTCCGAATGCCTGCAGGTGCTGGTACTCGCCACGGACCACAACATTCTCAACAACTGGAATCGTGGTTTGCCCACGTACCTGGACTTATTGTGGCAATGCCGAGTCGCGCAGTCGATGTATACACGATGTTGCGTCAGGCAATCCGCAGTGACGATCCAGTTGTCTTTGTTGAAAGCAAATATCTGTACTTTCGGGAGTCCGGTGAGATCGATGAGTCCGTTCTCCCAGAGTTGCCGGTGACTCAGACCGCCAGGGTTGTGCGTGAAGGTACCGATCTGACCGTTGTGACTGCGGGAAGAATGGTGCAAAGGGTTGTCGAAGCGGCAAGAGACCTCCATGAGTCAGACGGCATTGCCTGTGAGATCATCGATCTTCGTTATCTCTGGCCTCTCGACACTGGCGCAATCGCACGGTCTGTGGCCCGTACGTCTAAATTGGCGGTGGTCCACGAGGCCGTACAAACGTTTGGTTGGGGAGGGGAAATCGCGAGTTGGGTCGCTGAATATTGCTTGGCAGATCTTGACGGCCCGATAGTCAGGATCGGATCCCAAAGGGCCCCTGTTCCGTTTGCAGAGGTACTTGAGAATGCAGTGGTACCTACTGAGGCATTGATCAAAGAGAAACTTCGGGAACTGGCTACTTACTAACATGAGTGGATTTGTTAGTTGACGGTCGGTCCGCTCTGCTCGTAGTCCGACCCCGAAGGTCCAGTTCGAGAGATTGGCAACAGTCTCAGCCCGCCGGAAGTCAGCCGCTCGTCCTAAATCGGCTTGTAAGGAGCGACAATGACAACTGACCTCGACTACATCGAGCAGATCCGCCAGCTCAAGGCTCGTTACTTCCGGACTATGGACCAAAAAGACTGGGCTGCGTACCGCGGGGTCTTTACTAACGACGCGGTGATCGATGCAACCGATGACAACCCCCCCTTCACCAAGATCATCGGTCGAGATGCCTTCGTCGACATGACCACCCTGAACCTCGAAGGAGCCATCACCATCCACCATGGCCACATGAGCGAGATCGAGATCACCGGGGCTGACACCGCACGAGGAATCTGGGCGATGGAAGACCACATCTGGTTTTCAGAGGCCAGCGGCATGGGGAAACTATGGGGGACCGGATGGTATGAAGAGCAGTACCGACGTATCGATGGGGAATGGAGAATCAAGCAGATGTGGCTTCGCCGCCAGCGAGTCGAACTCGGCGGTGTTCAGGTATTTCCACCCGCTCGTGAGACCGAGGTGAACGGGTGAGGGCGGACCTGCCTCTGTGGTCGGCGGTGCACGTTGCACACCGCATTGCACAGAATGCACACCACCAGACGGACAGCAGGCGCATCCGACAGACACACGTCGTTGAATCCACGGGCGTCAGCGGTCAGATGGACGTCCTGGACAGATTTCTGTGTCCTGGGGGACCGAAGGTCCCGAGTTCAAATCTCGGCAGCCCGACCAGCAAGAACCGAAGGTAGGGGCCGGTCTCCTGGGGCTGGACCAGACGAGTATTCGGACCACCCCTGCTCTTACCTCGACCTGGGTGGGCTTAACATTCGGGCCAACAGGCTTGACGGAGTTTGCTTGGGTGCACAAGAGACCGGAGTCTTTCGGCGTAGGGACGGAGATCGACGACCAAGTCACTCGGTTCCGACTCATCCTCTGAAGTGATGACGTCTACCTGTACATCTGCCGCTTCGAGACCTTGTTCAATAAGGAGCAGACGGATGTTGGGAACCGCTACCCACGGGTGTGCCAAATCGCTGACCGTCGAGTAGATGCCGAGATTTCGCGTACTCGGCCAGAGTGACTGGTCGTTAAGAACGACGATCCGGTGATGCATCTCGAGATCGAAGCGTTCAAGTTCTTGATTGAGGTACGTCTCCTTTGACTTAAAGGGCTCGACGAAGACTTGGTCGATATTCGTCCGAGTATTCCGAACGGCACCAAGGATCACGACCACCATCAGCATAGTTATCAACCAAACAGGGACTACAGCCTCCTTGGTGGATCGATGCCGGGAACTCAACCTGTCCAAGACAACCTTTAGCAATTGGTGGGCCGCGATGAGCAGATAGACCCACATGGTGACTGTGATGCCGACCATGTACCGGTATTCGATCTGGCTTTCGATCACGACGAGATGCATGCCCATCGTTAAGCACAGGTAGGCGAGCAAAAGGATGGTCGCTGCGACACGGTTCAGCGCGCTTCCTTTCTGCCGGAGATAGAGACCAGTTACCGTGACTGCGAGGACTGGGCCAGCAGTCAAGATCGCCTGTAGATCAGTCGGGCTGGACACGAGAAAGGGTCGGGCAGCGACACCGATCGGAAATCTCGCAAACCAGGAGATCTTCGTTATTGCTCCCGAGAGGGTCGATACCAATAAGACTCTGGAATCTGTCTGTACATCGAGAATCTGATTGACGACTAGGGCGATTGTGAGGGCGACAAGGGCAGAGCCCGCGAGTAGGGCCGCGAGAAGTCCCGATTCCCTGAGCATTCGTCGAACAGAAGTAGGTCTCATTGCTGTGCGGATGCCGAGAAGCCCCCAGGACCACAGTGTGGCCGGGGGGTAGAAGAGAAAGGTAACGACTGTCCCCAAGAACCCAAAGGCGATCAGTCTGCGACGATTCTCAAACCATCCCCGGAGAAATACGAGGCCAGCGAGTCCTCCCAGAATTGGTATCCAGGCCAGCTTGTAGACGGTGGCCCATCCGACTGCTGCATGGAACGGCGGGAGGAGTCCAACTGAGATAGCCACAAGAGCCGAGTAGATCGGCCTCATTCCCCATGACTGGGCCAACTGTGCGAGCAGTCCTGCAAAGACGGCAATCCCGATGACGCCGACAAGACGGAGAAAGCGGAGGTCGTCAATGTCGTCGACGAAACCAAACATGACGGTGTTGATGAGCCCACCAAGAGGCCTCATGTCCGAGAGGTGCTTTGCGCTCGAACTCCTGAAAAGCATCGGGTAGTCGTCGCTCCAAGCTGACCGCTGGAGCGCCAACGGCAGGTATGGAACAAGCAATGCTAATCCTGCGAATAACGAGAAGAGAACTTTCTTGTCCTGGATGCGGGCGATACGTAACACCCAAATTGGTTTTTTAGTCTGCAATAGTCCATTTTCCAGGGTCGGGTGTTGGGCAAGATACACCTACATAAAGGGGAACGCTGTGGCGGTGCAGAATGAAGAACAAGCCGGTCGCAACTCCAAGTTCGACCGTTAGGACAGTGCAGAGCATTGATGTCAAGGAAACGGCTGGGGCCATGGCTATGTACGCGACACCCAAGCCTGTTGCGGAAATCCAGATAGTGATTAGTTGTCGATCTAGGCGGGCAGCGGCGGCAGCTACAACTAGGAGGATGTTGACGACAGCAATCGCTGTGGTGGTTGTGGCTAGCAGGCTCTGTATAACACTCACGGCAACGATGTTCCCGAACAGGATCTGGACCGCCACAGGTGTTCCAAGCGTCACGGCGACAATTCCTGAGACCACATAGAAGAGTAACGCCCACTTACGCCGAACGGATTGAAGGACACTCCGGCTGATGCGGTTGTCACCTCTTGTCCGGTTGTTCCCTAACTTTCGGTCGGCTGCGAATTTTGGTACAAGGCTTAGAGATAACTGATATGGAGTGCGAAGAAGCGCGAGCAGAATGAAGGTTGAAGATGTCTCAAGAATGTTCACGGACTTGACTGCCATGATCGTTGGGGACATTACGAGAGTGGCGTAGGCAAGTAGGCCGGCGATTGTCGCGCCATGCATTTGGGTCGTCGGTTGAGTGGTCTTTTCGACACCCAAGCTTGAACGCGGCGCTAACAGCGCCACGCCAAATCCAAGGAGAATGGCTAGAGCGAAGGAAGCAGGCCCAGCGTCAAAGATCCAGAGAACAAGCGCTGCGGCGGCTCGAAGAATGTTCTCAAGAGCCGACAGGAACGCTACGAAGCGAAACTTTCGACGTGCCGCCCAAAGACCCCTGGTAGTGCTCGTGGCGGCACAGCCGAGCGGTATCAGAGTCGCGAAGAGTGGCCAGATCGCCGAGGAACTACCGAAGATTTCCGTTCTCCAAATTGTGGTCACGACAGCGACACCCGACATCAGGGGTACTGTGACCCTCAGAGTCCCATGAGAGCGGAGGGAATGGAAGACGCTTCGGTAGGCACCCGCTGATGCGATCACGTGCTGCTGTACCGAAAAGCCCAGACCTCCCGCGGAAAGCGCCCAGATCGTCCAGATTTGGATGATCTGTCGGAATTGATTGAGGCCGAGGGAGCGAGAAGACGCCAAAATGAAAGTGAGTGCCGCCAGCCCGGAGACAAGAGAACCGAGAAGGAGCCAAAGTTCGTCGCGTCGAGACCTCAACTGTGACTAGTCCCAGTCAAGCGGTGTGGCGGAGGGCACCAGTGAGTGTTTCTGCTACTCGGTTGAACTCGCTGTCTGTGAGTGCGTCGAAAAAGGGAAGGCGTATAATCCGATTACTGACCGAATCACTGATCGGACAGTCGAACTTACGTTTGACCCAAGGCTGAGCCCCCTCTGAGCGATGAAGCGGCTGGTAGTGGAAGGTGGCGCCGATGCCAGACTCGTTTAACTCTTGTAGAACAGCGTCGCGCCGCCCTTCTCCGGACACCAGCACGTAGAACGTGTGGTAGGCGGATCGATGCGTTTCTGAGATTGGAGGCACTTCGATACCCAGACCCGCTTCCAGAGGCGAAAGCTGTTTGTGGTAACGGGTGAACAGTTTCTGGCGCCTCCCCATGACGCCCGTTCGTTGCTCAATCTGGCCAAGCAGGAAGGCAGCGAGGAGATCAGACATTCCGAACGAGGAACCTTGCTCGATCCACGTGTAACGGTCCACTCTGCCGTCGAGGAATGCAGCCCTGTTCGTGCCCTTGTCGTACAGCGTGTGAGCCCTGGCCACGTCCCGCTTTTCATTAATGACAAGTGCTCCGCCCTCCCCGCACGAGAAGTTCTTCGTCTCGTGAAAACTCAGGGTAGAGAATCGACCGAATGAACCGAGTGGGCTGTCACCATGTGAGCCGAACAGGCCGTGTGCGTTGTCCTCGACGATATTGCTATCCCCGTGGACCTCAATCAGTTGAGTCAATCTGTCGATGTCGGCAGCCATGCCCCCGTAATGAACTGGAACTATCGCGCGCGTCGAAGAGTCAATGAGCGCACCAACCGAATCCGGATCAATACACAAACTCACTGGGTCGATGTCGGCGAATCGGAGTTCGGCACCCGAGCGCGCGAACGCACTCGCGGTGGTCACAAATGCGTAAGACGGCACAATTACGTTGAACCCCGGTTGCACGTTTAGGAGCATCGCCGACAACTCGAGTGCAGTTGTGCAAGATGTCGTAAGGAGAATGTCGGCTGCTTCCAGTTCCGTTCGAAGCAGATCGGCTACTCGGTTGGAAAATGGTCCCTTGGATGCTGAGTGTCCGGTGCTAACGGCTTCTTGCACGTACGACAGTTCGTTTCCCTGCAACGAT
>JASMKJ010000193.1 GCA_030749275.1 Acidimicrobiales bacterium | reverse complement strand
GAGGCTCCATTCGTATCCCGCTGTTGGCGATCGCTGCGTAAGCAACTGCTTGTTCGAGAGGTGTTACCTCTTGGGCACCCAAAGACATCGACAGGTATGGACGAAATGAATTTTCCGTGTCACGACCAAGTAAACGGTTCGCTACCTCCACCACATTTTCGAGTCCAGTACGTAGGCCTAGGCGAACAAAACCGCAGTTGGAACTCTTCAACACCGCGTATTGGACGGTGCCCACGACCCCTTCATTGTCGTTGAAGTTGCTTACCTCGTAGTCGACGTTGGGTGGGTTGGGGAAAGTACAGGGTCCTACTCCGCTGATTGTGTCAAACGGGAAAAGTCCAGCTTTCTCGATTGCCGCTGCGAGAACATACGTTTTGAAAGAAGATCCTGGTTGTCTACTTCCTTGTGTCACGAGGTTGAATTGAAAATCCGCAAACTCTGGTCCGCCGATGAATGCCCGCACCGCTCCGGTCGTCGGGTCTACTGAAGCTACGGCTACTTCGAAGTCACCGGATCCTTCGGGAAGAACTTCCTGAACTGCTTCCTCCATGTAACGCTGCAAGGTCCGGTCGAAAGTTGTCCACACTCGGAGGCCGCCGTTATATACCTTGGCAAAACGTTCCTGGTAGGTCTCTCCGAGAGCGGGGTGCGCTAGCAGGGCTTCAGTCACTTCGTCGAGGAAATAGTCCCTTCGTAGCGTTTCATCAGTTTTTTGCGGACTTCTGTTGCGGTCGGGTAAACCACGCTGTTCAAATCGTTCTCGGTCTTCGGAGTCGATAATCCCCGCATCCTGAGCACTCTGCAAGGACATGCTGCGTCGTTTACTCGCTATGTCCACGTCATCGAAGCCGTCGTAAATTCCGGGACTTCGGATTAAGCCCGCCAAGAATGCGGCATCGCCGACATCGAGTTCATCAGTATTCTTCCCAAAATAAGTTTCGGCGGCCGCTTGCAACCCGTATGCGCCATTACCGAAATAGATTTCATTCAGGTAGAACTCAAGAATTTCCTCTTTCGAAAATTCTTCTTCTAGCCGCGCTGCTAGTACCGCTTCACGAATTTTCCTACTAAAGGAACTCTCGTTTCCGACGATTCGAAGCTTGACGATCTGCTGAGTGATTGTGGATCCGCCTTGGGTTATCGCGCCGCTCGTTAGATTCTGAATCATCGCTCGGGAAATCGCTCGTATATCTACTCCGTTGTGGAGCCAGAACTTGTTGTCTTCGACTGCTAACAACGTTGCCAGAACGTCGTCCGGGACTTCATCTATGGTGACTAGTTGCCGATCTATGTCGTAACGCAATATGCCGATCTCATTTCCGGCGCTGTCATACACCTCTGTACGCTGCGCTCCTGGTGAAAGATCAAGGGCTACATCCGTTCGTTCTCTATCAACTGCGAACAGCGCCTCCTTGCTGTGAGGACCAATTGCTAGTCCCACAGCTGTTATCAAAACGGCGCACGCGAAGACTGTTGCTATCAAAATCGGTAAGCGAAGAAGTCGCCGAAAAGCTCTCACCAACCATCGAAGGTACCGGCCCTGAGTGCTCCTGAAGGGTCGGTCAGCGTCTCCTCGGCATCATTTCATCGCGTTTGTACGCAATCATGGTGCTGTGACTCAGTCAGCAGTCGATAGGTCGTCTTTCGATCCAACTCAGGTTTTGATCGTAGACGGAGGACCGCATCCCCCGTCTCTTCCGCGTATTCCCTCGGCAACCTTGGTTATCGCTGTTGATAGTGGTTATGAGCACGCCCGAAGCTTGGGAATCAAAGTTGACGTCGTTGTCGGCGACCTTGATTCCGTGACTTCTGAAACCCTGCTAACTCTTGATGCTCAAGTGGCTGTGGAAAAACACGACACGGACAAAGATGAAAGTGATCTAGCTCTAGCGCTGAAGTTTGCTCAAAGAGTGGGAGCCAAACACATTGATGTCATTACTGGGGGCAATGGCCGGCTCGATCATCTACTGGTCGGATCGATGCTGTTAGCTAGCCAGGAGAACCTCAACCAATCCATTGTCACCCACTGTGGAACCAGTCGTATGGTTGCCTTGGGGCCGGGTAAACCACTCGAACTCGACAATCTCATCGGTTCATGGCTCAGCTTGATCGCCCTGGAAGCCGAAGCCAAGCTCAGCACTACGGGTTTGCGCTGGAATCTAACTCCAAGTGCAGTCTTCCCTCCTTTCAGCAGCCTGGGGTTGAGCAACCAGATCCTCGAAAAACCAACCATTGACGTACAGCAAGGAATTTTCCTAGCAATAGTTTCCTGTTCTGATGCTTAGATTCGCGGTGAGGCCCTGCAAAATCGTTGCCGCACTATCTTGTCTTCTGGTCCTTGCAACAGCATGTGCTTCCCCGAACAAGACCCAACAATCGATAAGACTTCTCACCCACAAGGATTTCCACCTTCCAGAGGAAGCCATCGCTGATTTCACAAAGAAAACAGGTATAGAGGTTTTGGTGTTTGTGGAGGAGGACGCGACCTCCATGGTCAATCTCCTTGAGCGGGCAGCAGACAATCCGGTTGCCGACGTCGTCCTTGGTATCGACAGTCTCGAACGGCGTCGTGTAACAGAAAAAAGGCTGGTGGAGTCTTACCGGCCCATTGCAATCGACCGGCTTGACCCTTCGTTGGTGCTCCAGGATGCGATGCTGACACCGATAAGTCAGTTGGCGGCTTGCCTGAACCATTCGAAGTCCAGATACGAACGTCCCGAGCGTCGGTTGGATCAGCTGCCCGATCCTAAGAACATTCCGTTACCAGCTCCAACCAGAATCGATGACATCTTCGATCCGAGATACGCCGAAACAGCAGTCATCCCTGACCCGTTGTCGAGCCGACTGGGGGTCTACTTCTTGGTGGCCCTCGAACGTCTATACCCCGAAGACGTCGAGGGCGTTACTCCTTGGCCGAAACTAGTGGACGAAATGTTGCGTTGGGGGGTGGAGGTGGCTCCAAGCTGGGAAGAAGCTTGGTTTAGCCGTTTTCAGCCTTCAGCTGGACCCGAAAACAGCGATACACGATCCCTTACGTGGGGATCTTCGGGGATGCCCGCGGTAAGTGTTCGCTTCGTCCCTGAGTTGCCCGATGAGGTAGATGTCGCCGTACTCGATAGCGGCTGTGTAAAGGTCGTCAACTATGCCGGTGTCATCCGTAACACCCCGAATCGTCGAGACGCAGGGCGTCTAATCGACAGCTTCGTCGATCCCCTATTCCAATACGGAGTTCCAGACCGTTATGGGAGTCGTCCTGCTAGGACCGACATAGTACGCACCGAAGCGTGGCGACGGTTCGGTGTCAACGTGACTGCCATCCCAATCGACGAATGGCGAATCGGGCCACTCTGGGAACAGTGGTTGCTGACCTGGCAACAGATCGTGAGAGTCATCGCTAGCGGCGAGGAACCATTGCCACCTGTGGTTGAGGTGACTTTGCCTTCCCAATAACTCAGACTCCAAATCCAGCCTTTCAGGACCCACCTTCTCCGTAGTCACCCCAGGGCCGATCTCTTTCTCTAACGACATCGCGTAACGAACCGTCAGTGATTCCAGCAGCCCACCGCTGAGCCTCCGGAGTGTGTCGGGCGATGCCATCGAAAAATGTTCCGAGCATCTGAGAGGTACGGAGGCCCATATTCTCGAAGGCCTGATTGATCAGGAGTTTGTTTAGCGCCAGTTGGTTCGCCGGAATATTCGCAAATCTTCGAGCTTCATCCAGCGCCGTGGACGACAGTTTTTGTGGATCACACACCTGTGATACCAAACCGATGCGAAGAGCAGTCTCCGCGTCGATGGGCCGACCGGTCAACAAGAATTGTTTCGCGTGCTCCAAGCCGATCCGATAGACCCACAGCATCGTGGTTGGTGTGCCGTAGATTCTGCTGGGCGCGTAACCGATCTGTGCATCATTGGCCATAAATAACAGATCCGCACACAGCAGCAAATCCGTGGCTCCACCTATTGCCCAACCGGAAATTTCAGCGATCACGGGTTTGGGGCATTCCCAAATCTTCATGAAGCTACGCACATTCGCCGACATTGATTGATAATCCCTTACCGGATCCCAGATCTCGCTGTCGACAACATCACCGTTGTCCAAGAAATCGTCGAGGTCATAACCCGCTGAGATGTTCCGGCCTTCCCCTCTAAGGACGATTGCTGCGACATTCTCTGCCTGCGTTGCCCGATCTATCGACGCCGCAACGTTTTGAATAACTTCTTGCGTGAGGGTGTTTAACCGGTCGGGGCGATTGATAGCGATGATCGCAACACTCTCTTGCTCTTCGTACAAAACTGAACCCGACACAAGATCGACCTCCTACACCGAGCTGCGGTTGCCGTAGAGTAGTCCGGGTCGTCCCAAGGCGGGGCCCCTTTGACCGCCCTGGCCCATCACCGAAGCGCGCAAAGGATCGACAATGCTGGAAACCACCACACTTGGCCACAAGACCGGCTTAAAGGTGCCACGACTTTGCTTGGGAACAATGAACTTCGGTGAACCTGGCCGGGGACACCAAGGTGACTGGACACTTGGACTCAAAGATGCCCGCCCGATTTTTCAAGCAGCTATTGAGTCGGGACTGTTCTATTTCGACACAGCTGATATCTACGGCATCGGTGCCTGCGAGGAGGTCGTTGGCCAATTGCTTCGTGAACTGCTCCCCAGAGACCAGTACGTCATTAATACAAAGATCTCGATGCCCATGGGTCGCGGCGCAAATCAGGGAGGCCTGTCCCGAAAACACATCTTCGAGGGTATCGAGAGTTCACTCCGACGTTTAGGTCTCGACTACGTCGATCAATTGATCATTCATCGTCATCCTCACGGTGTCAGAGGAGCGGCAACTGTACCAATCGAGGAGACTCTCGAAGCTCTACACGACGTAGTCAAAGCGGGCAAGGTGCTCTATATCGGCGCATCATCAATGTTTGCGTGGCAATTCGCTGAACTGCAGCTAACGGCCCGGCTCAACGGCTGGACAGAGTTCGTGAGCATGCAAAATCACTACAACCTCATCTATCGCGAAGAAGAACGGGAGATGAACCCATATTGCTTGAGTACCGGAGTAGCACTTCAGCCCTGGTCTCCCCTAGCGCGCGGAATTCTCGCTGGTGCCTACCGGGGGAGCTTGGAAGGCGGCACCACAGACCGCTCGACCGGTCAAGACCGAGCCCGAACTGAGTCTCTCTATCGAGGCGAAATGGACTTTGCGATCGCGGACCGGGTGATCAAGCTCGCCGAGGAACGTGAATGTAAGCCGGCTCAAATAGCCATAGCCTGGCTACTTTCAAAGCCCGGAGTGACAGCACCGGTGGTTGGTGTATCTAAGGTCCAGCAACTCCATCAGCTAGTCGAGGCCTGCTCTATCGAGTTATCCGTCGAGGAGACGACGCACTTGGAAGAGCTCTATCGCCCAGTTGACAATCTTCTGTCTATAGGGACTTCCTAGATCCTCTATTTGAAGTTTCGTTTACTCGCTGGCCCCAGGAGAGCTAGCCTCATCTCTCAGTTCAAGGTGAGACGTCACGTGCGTCTAGGCCGAAAGGGTTTGATGTGAAAGCGGCAGTACTAAACGAAATTCCAGGTGAACTTGAAATAGAGGATGTACAGATCGACAAACCTGGACCACGAGAAGTGCTTATCCAGACTTCGGCGGCGGGGTTATGTCACAGTGACCTGCACTTCATGGAGGGGAAATACCCCTATATGACGCCCGCTGTGCTCGGTCATGAGTCGGCGGGAATTGTGGAGGCAGTTGGATCTGACGTCACCTATGTCAAGCCTGGTGATCACGTCATCACTTGCCTTTCTGTGTTTTGCGGTCATTGCTCTTACTGCACGGAAGGCCGCCCTTCTATTTGCTCAGGTAAGGACATCGAATGCAACCGAGGACCTGATGAACCTTCACGTCTGACTATCGATGGTGCGCCGGCTTGGCAGTTTCTCAATCTCTCTTCATTTGCCGAACAGATGCTGGTCCACGAACACGCGATCGTAAAAATCCGTGATGACATGCCGCTTGACCGTGCCTCACTCATCGGATGTGGTGTTATGACCGGTGTCGGGGCCGTCTTTCGTACCGCCCGCGTGGAACCGGGAGAGACCGTAGCCGTATTTGGCGCTGGAGGTATTGGTCTCGCCGCAGTTCAGGCGGCGCGAATCGCCGGCGCTGGCAGAATTATCGCTGTCGATATGATTGACACCAAGCTCGAGGTGGCTCGCCAAATGGGTGCTACAGACACGGTGA
>JASMKJ010000192.1 GCA_030749275.1 Acidimicrobiales bacterium | reverse complement strand
TGTGGGCCACATTATGAACAGATATTTGCCTGAGGTGAAAATTCGGGAAGGCCTTGAGACCCACGGCTTTGACGATTGGGCTCAGTCAGAGAAACTTTTCGCCCACGATGAGTTGATTCGGACTTTGTATGTGGCGTGCACCCGCGCACGTGATCATTTGGTTGTTTCCCTGCATCGCAAAGAGTCGGCGTCACATTCCAATGATCAAACTGAAGCTCATCTCCTTGCTTCAGCGTCGGAGGGCGTTGAACACATCCAAGTTGATCATGCGAATGAAGGCGAGGTGTGGGATAGCGGTCATTCACCCGTTGCTGTCTCGCGCCCGAGCCTGTCCGAATGGAGTAGCCGCTACGACAAAGCGGTTCAGTTGAGTCAACAGCATCGATTCATGAGCGCGACTCATATTGCCGAGGCCGCCGGTGACGTTCTAACAAGTTCCGAGAATTCTGATCCCGGGCTCCTCAAGGACATGGACGAGTCAGAGTTACCGATTCAAGGTCGGGGTCGTTACGGGACCGCTGTCGGACGCGCTGTCCATGCGGTCCTGCAAACAGTTGATCTTGTAACAGGGGCCGGCCTCACAACTCTGGCCGAGATCCACGCCGAAGCAGAAGGCATCCCAGAACTATCAACCGAAGTAGCCGAACTCGCTGGCTCAGCAATCGCCAGCGAAGAAATTCAACGAGCTACCCGGCATCGCCATTGGCGAGAGCTACATGTCGCATGCCCCATAGGTGATCGAATCATCGAAGGCTATGTCGATCTCGTATTTGAAACACAGCAGGGTCTAGTCGTCATCGACTACAAAACCGATCGGGTCGAACCCGACGAAATAGCAGCCAAGGTTGGTCGTTATCGCCTTCAGGGAGCTACCTACGCTGCCGCCCTCGAAGAAACAACCCAGCAATCGGTTAGCGAAGTTATGTTCGCCTTTTTGTCTACTGATTCCAAAGCAGTGTTCGCCGCCCTACCTGATCTTCAAAAAGCAATCGGCGACGTTCGCGAAGTCATAGGGCGAGAGGCGGCGGCTGGTAACCCCCGGTGAGATCACCGATTTTGCCGGCCAACGCGATAGTCAGCTTGTCACTGCCGTAGGGACCAACTACTTGACAGCCAATCGGAAGGCCCGATTCTCCCAACCCTGTCGGTGGCACCGTAGATGGCAGATACGCCATGCCGACCATCGTTGTCCATTTGACAACATCCATATAGTTCCGCGCTTCACCGTTGCACAACAAGGTTCGACTCCTAAAGTCTCCGTCTTGTTGGTGTTCAAATGGCGGAACAAAACACACCGGCATGATCAAAGCGTCATAGTCGCTAAAGAA
>JASMKJ010000191.1 GCA_030749275.1 Acidimicrobiales bacterium | reverse complement strand
TCGGAGATCGAAATCAAAGGGGTAGGTTTCATTAGGGCGAAAGAAACAGATCGATTAGCGGCAATGACCTCGGAACTCACCAAATGTGGCGTCGACATAACCGAAACACCCAACGGTTTGGTTATCCGCCCCAACAAGTGGCTTCTGCGGGGAGGATTGATCGACACATATGACGATCACCGAATGGCTATGTCCATGTCGTTACTTGGACTTCGCGTGCCCGGCATCGAGATTCTCGACCCTAGCTGCGTGGAGAAAACTTTCCCCAATTTCTTCCCGTGTCTCGAAGATTTGAGGCCGCGACCTCAACAGCGTTCAAAAGTTGTAGCTGTCATCGCGATAGACGGCCCTGCAGGCTCGGGGAAGTCAACAGTTGCACGACGACTAGCAGCGGACCTAGATCTGCCGCATTTCGACACGGGCGCAATGTACCGAGCGGTAGCGGTCGCAGGATTGAGAGCCGGGGTGGACGTGGAAGATGCCGATGCGATCACCAAATTGGCTACGGAAGCCAACATAGAAATCCGCGAAAAAATCGTCATCGATGGAGTCGACGCTACGGAAGAGATCAGAACCCAAGAGGCCAATCAGTTGGTCAGTGTTGTCGCGGCTAATCCGGAGGTAAGGCGAGTCCTAGTACCTCGACAGAGAGAATGGGCGACTGGTTTGGGTGGAGGAGTGATGGAAGGCCGAGACATAGGAACAGAAGTGTTCCCTGATGCAGTACTCAAAGTCTTCCTTACCGCAGATCTATCAGTTAGAGCTGAGCGACGTTTTGCGGAGAGCTCAGAACTAACGCTCGGTCACGTTTCAGAGGATCTGCAACGTAGAGACGAGGTCGACTCAACCCGAGAAGATTCTCCCCTCTTAGTGGCACCAGGCTCCGTCATCTTCGACACGAGTGGGCTTAGTATCGACGACGTTGTTTCACAGATCGCGACTATGTTTCGTGCTTTGGTGGATAGCTAATGGAAGAAACCAACCAGCAGAACGACCAAAAGGCCCATTGGTACAACCGATTCATGTATCGGCTTCTCAAGTACCTGCTTTGGGGAATCTTCAAAGTTTGGAACCGTATTACCGTCGAAGGAGCTGAAAACATCCCGATTGGAGCCTGTGTTTGGGCACCCAATCATCGCAGCTACATCGACACACCCCTCCAGTCGTGTATCCCTAGGCGGTTGCGCTTCATGGGCAAGGATTCAGTGTGGAACAACCGGTTTTTCGGATGGTTGTTCACAACTATCGGCTGCTTTCCAGTCAGTCGAGGCAGCGC
>JASMKJ010000190.1 GCA_030749275.1 Acidimicrobiales bacterium | reverse complement strand
AAAACCTCAATCGTGCGGTGAATGGCGAAATGGGAGAGTGCCTAGATATGGAGGCGGCACACCACATTCACTGCGGCAAGACAGAAGACCACAAGGAAGCGGTCAAAGCTTTTGTCGATAAACGCGAACCGACGTTTTCGGGCCGATAAACCAACAAGAGTTGAGCAACCACCAGTGATTTCAACGCGTCGTAGCGACTCGAGGAATAGGTAAACGCCGCGCTTGCGCCTAGAAATCGAGATACCTTCGAAACAGTGAGCGGCCGCACCTTTATACAGAACCCGGGACCCACCAACATCCCCGACCGAATCCTTCGCGCGATGGCACGACCGGCCATCGATTTCGGGACCGAAGAATTCGCGGTGTTGCTCGAGTCTTGCCTCATAAATGTCAACCGTCATATGGCTAACTCTGGACCACTCATTGGTTACACAAGTACCGGCCACGGGGCGTGGGAAGCGACCGTTACCAACCTCTTCGATGTCGGAGCTCCAGTGCTCCTATGTGACAGTGGGCATTTCAGTCATAGATGGGGCGAAATGTGTGAAGCCCACGGACTGGACGTTCAATGGTTTGAGACGGGATGGCGCCAGGGCGTGGACCCCAATGCTCTCCACGAAGCCCTCTCCACCGATGCCGGTAAGCGAATCGAAGGCGTTCTATTAGCCCATACCGAAACATCTACTGGCGTGACCACCGATCTTAAAGCTGTCAGATCTGTCCTCGATGACCTAGATCATGCAGCTTTGCTGGTGGTGGACTCGATTGCTTCCTTTGGGTGTACCCCACTTCACGTTGACGAGCTGAATGTGGATGCGTGTCTGGCCGTAAGCCAGAAGGGACTGATGATGCCGGTTGGACTTGCATTCACCGGGATCAGCGAACGTGCAGTTTCGGCGGCGTACCAAAATTCACGGCACCGCTTCTATTGGGATTGGAGACGTCGACTCGAAGTCGAGGGGTACCGAATGTTTTGCGGCACTCCACCCATACATCATCTATTCGGGTTGGAGGAAGCTCTCACCATGATTGACGAGGAGGGCGGAATCGACGCGGTGACTAACCGACACCAACTCCTGGCAGACGCGGTCCGGGCCGCGGTCCAAGCGTGGAGCAGCGCCGGGGCGATCCAGTTCAATGCCGTCAATGCGGACGAACGATCAAACAGTGTCACGTGCGTGCGCCTGACTGAACAACATGATGCTGACAAGGTGTTACAGGTGGCCCATGAGCGTTTCAACGTCACGATGGGATCGGGGATAGGGCCGCTTGCTGGCTCGGCTTTTCGCATCGGACACCTTGGTGACCTGAATGCGCCGATGATCATGGGCGCATTAGGAGCAGTAGAGGCATCGTTAAGAACTTGTGGCATCCCGCTGGGAAGTGGCGGACTAGAAGCCGCTGCATCATTACTGAGCGAATCGAGTAGCTAAATGTCGTCACCGGTCCCCATGACCACAACCGAGCGGTTGAAATTGATTGATCAGATCCATGATTCGCCTTTAGTTATCGTTATTGCGGCCTCGGGGGGCGGAGTGGCTTCTATCTCAGATTTGTTGCTGGTACCCGGGGCTTCGCGAACAGTCCTTGAAGCTTCAGTTCCGTACTCCTTCTCCGCCCTCTCCGACATACTCGGCTACCCGCCGGAACAAGCTGTGTCGGTGGAAGTAGCGGAGAAAATGGCGCTCGCCTGCCATCGGCGTGCAGAGCAACTCGCAGAAGGAAGTGTTCCAATGGCCGGAGTCGCGTGTACAGCGGCACTTGTCACTGACCGCCAACGGCGAGGAGATAATCGCGCCCACATAGCGATAGCGACCTCGGAAAGCCTTACGTCATCGCACGTAGCCCTTGAAAAGGGCCTCCATGATCGCGTCACAGAAGACAGAATTGTTTCCGATCAAGTGCTTCGAATGATCGGAAACAGTGCAGAGGTAGCTAGCTAACCAACTCTGGGTAAGAATCTCGATATGGCGCGACGCGACAAACAACATATTCCACAGACATCACACGAGTTTGATGCTGAGTGGTTCACCTCAACTATCGGTGCTCAATATGGCGGAGTGGTTACCGACGTTGAAACAGAGATTGTTGGCGAAGGTATCGGCTTCTTAGGAGAGTTACACCGCTGCTCACTAGCTTGGCAAGGCGGAGTGGATGCCCCGCGTTCCGTCATCGTAAAAATTCCATCCAAGGTAGCGAAAAACCGTTCTCTCGGAGAAGGCCTAGCGGTCTACGAAAGGGAAATCAGGGTTTACAGCGAAATGACCGATGACTTGGGTATCCCGACACCCAAATTCATTTACGCTGATTTTGACCCCAACCCAGCGCCGTGGATAGAGACGCTCTTCGTGTTTCTCTTCGACAAGTTGCCTGTTGCTGCGGTTAGCCGGGTACTTGACCTTCTTTTGCGTCTAGGAGCAAAAAGCCCCCGTAGATACTTACTGATAATGGAAGATATTCATGACGCTCGTCCACCTAGCCAGGTCGCGGGCGGATCCATCGAAGATGCGCTAGTTGGCCTTGACCTCCTAGCGCGTTTTCATGCACACAACTGGTGTAACCCAGATCGCAGGGACCCCCATCCCATCATTTGGAGTATCGGCCGCCTTCCCAAAGTCGTGCAGGCCAGCTATCGACGCAACAGACGTGCCTTCGTCGATCGGTTCGGTGCTCTTATCGGCGATGATGTCGTCGCAAAGATGGACGAAGTCCAAATGCGGCTGCCTGAACTCTGCTCCCAGATGGAACGCGATCCCTGGACTCTGTGCCACGGGGACTACCGACTCGACAATCTGATGTTTCGTCCCGACGGGCAGACGGTCGTACTCGATTGGCAGGGCTTGGGATGGGGGCGTCCCGGATGGGAAGTTGCGTACTTCATCACAACCGCGTTGGAACCCCACCACCGTGCCGAGGAACAAACGATGTTACGTCGATACCACGAAGTTTTAACAAATGCTGGAGTGGACGATTATTCCTATGAAGAACTGATAGAAGATGTCACCATTTCCAAAGCTATCTTGGCGCACCGAATGGTCGCGGGAGACGATCTGCTAGATACCGAGATGGAAAGCACAGATAGTGACTTCATAGAAGTTCTCGTCAAAAGAGTTGTCGGATGGGTAGATCTCACCGTGTGACAGCTCACGTCATTAGCTGAACAACCCGTTCCCCATTGCTTCAGCCACCGACTCCACATCAAAGTCTGCGAGTTCTGTCCACACATCGAAATTGTGTTCTCCTAAATAGGTAGGAGACAACCGATCAGTTGGTGGGCGTACCCCGTTCAACAAAGCAGGAAATGTGTCAACGGTCCGTCTCCCAAAAATTGGGTGCTCAATTTCACGCCAAAAGCCCCGTGCCATGAGTTGGGGATCCTCATTAACGAGCTGGTCTGCATCCTGGACCCGGCCGGCCGGAACCCCGACCGACTGCAAGAGCTGTTCCACTTCAGATGACTTCATTCCCGCTACCCAGTCGGCCATCGCTTCGTCCACTTTGCCGCTGTGAATTCTCCGCTGCTCCTCAGTCGAGAAAGCCTTCAGCTTTTCATCACCAACTAAGTCACAGACACGCCTCCACTCTTCGTCACTGGTAGCGGTGATAGCGACGAAACCGTCAGCGCATCGGTACACCTCGTTTGGAACGTGGTCGTGCAGTCCGTCGCGATTCCCGTTCGGTTGCGCTATGACACCATTGGAAAGCCAGTCAAGAGCGGCAGGACCGATGCCGTATGTGCCCACTTCCAATTGCGCCATGTCGATATGTTGACCAACCCCAGACCGATCGCGGGCCAACAAAGCAGCCATTGTTGAGGTAGCGGCGGCGAACCCCGCTAGATGGTCGTTCAATGAAAATCCAGGACCGATGTCTCCCCGATCAGAAAAATTGGTCAAGTGGGTGATTCCGCAAATGGCGTGCACCGTTGGAGCGTAAGAAATGACGTGGCTCCAGGGACCATCGTGACCGCATCCGGACATGGAGACGTACACCAAACGAGGATTCCACTCTTTGACGGTATTCCAGTCGAGTCCCCAGCCATCGAGTACCCCAGCGCTGTAGTTTTCGATCAAGACATCGCAATTTTCGATCAATTTTCTAATTGCCGCGAGAGCCTCTGAATGTTTCATGTCGAGGGTGGCGCTTCGCTTGCCTCGACCCCACACGAAGTAATAAGGGTAATCAGGTCGGTTAACGAGGGTGCTGTGTTCCTCGTTTTGAACACGGATCACATCGGCCCCGAGATCTGCCAACATGCGTGTCGCAAATGGCCCAGCTAATACCCAAGTCAGATCCAGAACCCGCACGCCTTCCAAGGGAAGGGAACCTTCAAATTCTCGCGACGAATCAGCGATCGTTATTTGATCCGAACGGGACCACCGCTCAATGATGGTGTCCATTGGAGTGTCGGACACCGCCGGTGGCCGAGGGGGAAGGGACGGTGTATCAGAAAACCGAACTAAACGACCAGGTTGGTGAACTGAAGACGATTGAACTCTTGTCAGGAACTCGCGGTGTTCGAACTGCGGGCTCGCGCACGCCTGTTGAATATCGTGGACGGCGCCGACGGCGACATGACGTTCTTGAGCTCTCTCCCATAACTCCATAGCGTCGTACCCACGTACCCACTCCCTCATCGAATCCATAGCATCGTCGATGTGTTCGAGGACTTTTTCTACGTCGTAACCCAACCACCTACGACCCTCCTCAAACCCGTCGTCGACCATCATTTGAAATGCGTTATCAGGGGTGGGTGTCAACGTGATCATCATGTGACCGGTGTGGCATTCGGCGAGGTCGTAAGCGTGCAGCCAATGAAGAGCGCCTTGCCGCGGGGCGATTTTTGGAAGTGGCAGCACATCATCGAAAAACCACTGCATCAAAATATTTTCAACGGACCCGCTCAAAGTCTCATGAATCGACACGTCAAAGTGTCGGCCGATACCGTCTCTGCGACTCCTAAAGACACCCGCGAGAGCGCACAACGATCCCATGAAACCCGCATAGTTGTATGCCTGTCGACCCCAAACATTGAGCGGTTTGTCGGGTAACCCACCTACAGATAAGAACCCGCCCAAAGCGGCAGCGGTCAAATCTGAACTCACCCAATGCGATCGCTCCCCAGTCCTACCAAAAGGGGTGATGGAGACTTGAACGAGCCGCGGATTGAAAGCAAGCAAGTCAGAATGGTCAAGCCCCAATCTGGCTAATTCGCCAGGCGCCTCAGTTTCGATTATGAGATCCGCAACGCTTGCCAGGTTCCGGTACTTCTCTTGGCCTGAGTCAGTCGTCAAATCAACGTGGTGGATATCTTTGCCCCCGTCGTACCACCAGTCGAGCACGCCCCCAGCTTCCTCTTTCATGACCCGGCCGGGCGAGCCCCTGTCCGTGACCCGCACCACGTCAGCTCCGAATTCAGTCAACAGTTTGGTGGCGAATCTGCCAGAGTCTCCGGTTAGGTCAATGACCCGAATGCCCGCGAGTGAGCTCATGACCCCAAGAAGTCTTTGGCAAAAGAACCGAGCGTCTGAGAAATTTCTTCAACCTTGCCGGTGTTGCAAGAAAGCACAAGATCCGTCACGCCAACGGCTTCATAAGCTTCTATCAAATCGGCGTCGATGCGTTGGAAATCGAGCCGAACCTGAACCGGAAACGCTGTCAGCGTCCGTCCGATCGACTCCGCTTCTTCCCGAATCACGTTCAGCCTGTCGCTCACACCCTCGGGGGCGAGACCAAGAGGATGCCACCCATCACCTAGATGAGCGACGCGCCTCAACGCTGGGGCTCGATTGCCGCCTATCACTATTGCCGGATGCGGTGTTTGTAGTGGTTTCGGAGAAGTAACGACATCCTTAAAGTCCCAATATTCGCCGTCAAAGGTCGCGCGATCTTGTGTCCATAGCCGACGAAGCACCTCAATGAACTCGTTGCTGTAGCGTCCCCGATTTTCGTAGTCAGAACCCAAGATTTGGTTTTCCTCAGGAAGACTTCCTACGCCGAGACCAAGAATGATCCGCCCACCGCACAAATGATCCAAAGTGGCGATTTCTTTCGCGAGAACCATCGGATGGAGATAAGGCATAACCAATACGCTCGTGCCCAACGTCGCTGTCTTTGTGTGAGCCGCCAGCCAAGTCAAAATAACTAGAGCATCGTGGTAGGGCGCCTGACCCAAACGGTCGTGGACGTAACCAACGTTAATAATGTGATGATTCACCCACAGTGAATCGAACCCCAACTGTTCCGCTTCAACGCCAAGACGCACCACATCTTCAGGATCCTCTACACCGAAGTTGTTTGGAAGGGTGAAACCGAACTTCATCACTCAACCTTCCTGGGAGACACAATTCGCAGCAAGACTAGCGATTGAAGTACCCCGCCTGGGTTGTCGAATCTGATGACGATCCAACCCGTTGGTTGTGTAAGCGAAAGACAAACCAGTTGATGGATCGCAGAAGGCAATTTGCCCCCCGACTCCGTTGTGTCCGAAAGCCATCGACGAAACAGTACGGCCGAGACCTCTTCGGTTACTTAGACCGTCGTCTCCGGCAAGAATCACGCCCAACCCGCGATTTGCAGGAACGCCCATCGGATCGGGCAAGCTGTTATGAACCCGACCAGTCGCATCGGCGAGAAGGGCTGGGTTCCAAATGTCATCAGGGTTGTGAAGAAGCGCCTGATAAAACTGCGCTAAATCAGCGGCTCGGCCGTACCCCCCGCCACCCGGGACACCAACTTCGCGTGTGTGAGGATCGTTGAAACGCATAATCGTCTCGTCGTTCACTTCACTCGGCGGCATTTCTCTTACTCCGAAAACAGATTCCAGTTCGTCTGGGCTGGCTTCTCCCTCGCACAATGTGAGTTCTGCTATCGACTCTTGATTGTCCAAACTGAGTCCGAGGATTTGAGGTATTCCCAGAGGACTTGTCACCCGCCGATGAACCTCATCCGAGTACGGGTGTCCTGTCACCTCAGTGATTAGCTCCGCCAAAACCCAGTGGGCGCTAGTCGGATGATATTCGTAACGGGTACCGGGCTCCCAGTTCAACTGCCACTCTGCCATTCTGCTTCGACGGCTTTCGGAACTTGACCATACGTTTGGACCCATCGGTGCATGAGGGAAACCGGAGGTGTGCAACAGAACTTGGCTTAAGGTGATCGTCTCCTTCCCATTGTTTCCGAACGCGGGAATGAGCGATGCAATCGGCGTGTCTAGTTCGAGTAAACCTTCATCCAGGAGTTGCCAGACAGTGGCAGCAACGAATGGTTTGGTAGCTGAAAAAAAGCAGTATCTGGTGTCAGGTTCAGCATCTCCGATGGTGTGATCAACAACAATTTCGCCATGGAAGCCAATGGCGAGTTGGCAACTTGGTAAGAGGCCCTCATCCACTTCTCTGTTGCAGCGTTGGATCAGTTCGGCCAGGCGATCTCCGTCAATAATGTGGTTCGTCATCCCATTGGCCTAGCACTGACCCGGCAGCGACGCAGAAAAAACGGCTCAACCGTGCATACGAGTTACTAAATTTGCGTTTAGTAAGTGTGAACAATAAGCTTCCAGCGATCGTCTGGGAAGGGTTTTCGGCCAACCAGGTGCGGCCTGATTGCCCCGACTGGGCGTGACCGTCGGCGCCGCTTTCCACGGGGGAGGCGCTGACAGCAAAGGGGGGAAGCTGAGCTACTTCGAGTAGCCAGCGACCGATCTACCCCAACGCACGGACAGCGATGGACCGGGCGCCCGAAATGGGTGTCCGGTCCTTCGGCTATGAGAGAGACAGTGTTTAGCGGCTACGGTCAGTCTCAGAGCAAGAGAGGTATTCGTGAACAACGGGGATGAGGCAGACGTGAAAGTCCAATTCGGGCTGTCCATGCGACGCGCTGATGAGGTGGCTCAACAAGCTAGAGCGATTGAAAGTCTGGGCTATGACTACGCCACTACTGGAGAGCACGTGTTTTTTCATGTGCCCTGCTCCAATGCTTTCATTTCCCTAGCAGTAGCAGCCGGGGCAACGACGACTCTCAAGCTCATGTCGACCATCACTCTGCTTCCGTTGTATCCGGCCGTACTTGCTGCCAAACAGGCTGCGGCTCTAGACGTGGCTTCCGGCGGCCGATTTCATATGGGAATCGGGGTCGGAGGGGAATTACCGCTTGAGTTTGAGGCTTCCGGCGTCCCAGTCTCGGAAAGAGGAGCTCGAACCAACGAAGCTCTCGATGTCATGCGGCGGCTTTTTAGCGAGGACGATGTTCATTTCGATGGAAAATTCAATCAGCTGTCGGGTGTGACTCTTGAGCCCAAGCCGCTGCAGCAACCGTCACCACCGATCTGGATTTCTGGGAGAAAAGATGCAGCGTGGCGTCGAGCTGCTCGTTACGGGACGGGATGGCTTCCCTACATGTACACGCCGGAGATGCTGGAGAACTCCAACCAGCGGATAGCTGAATACCGGGCCGATGAAGGCAATGAAGTACCCGTTGATCCTGGACTCTTCATCTTTTTTTGTTGCCATGAAGACAATGCCACGGCCATCGACTACGCGAATCAACGACTGTCGAAGCAATACAACCAAGATTTCAGTCACATGATCGACAAATATGCGATCGCGGGTGACCCGGATCGTTGCGTGGAGCGTCTCACCGAATACATCGATGCGGGCGCGCGCACAGTCATCTTAAGTGCGGCGGCGCCAATGAATTACGTGGAGCGTGCTGAGAGCCTCATGGCGCAGGAAGTTCTTCCCCGGTATCGAACGTGAAAGTGCATTAATCCTTTCAAAGGAGACCACACATGGAGTTATCCAAGAAATTTTTTGAAACAACACTTAATCAGATGCGAATTTCGGAAATGGTTGAGACAGGAGAGTGGTCCGAGAGATGGTTTGATCCGATCATTGACCGCTGGGCTGACGAACGAGGCGATCAGATCGCAGTGACTGATCGATTCGGTTCGATCACTTGGTCAGCCCTAGCAGCCCAAGTAGATGAGGCCAGCCGCGGCTTACTGGAACTGGGTGTTCGCCCAGGTGTCGTCGTGCAAATCCAACTTCCGAATTGGCATCAATTCTTGATAGCTGTAGCTGCCGTAGAGCGGATAGGCGGAGTCATCAACCCTGTTGCGCCCATCTTTAGAACGAACGAAGTTCTCGTGATGAGCGACTTGGCTAGACCCGCAGTCGTGATCACAGCTGCTGAATTTCGGGGCTTCGGTTTAGGGGCGATGCACACTGAACTCAGAGAACAATGTCCTTGGGTAAAGGAAATCGTCACCGTTGGTGATCAGATAATCACTGACACGCTGACATGGAACGATCTGCTTGAGCAAGGGCGGTTCTCTTCCTACGATCGAGCTGCTGTTGACCTACTGAGGCCGGGAACTCATGACATATGTGAGGTCATGTTCACATCAGGCACCACTGGCCAACCCAAAGGAGTGATGCATACTCAGAACACCCTCAATGCGGCCGTTGATTGCTTTGTCGACGCAGTATGCGATGGTGTTTCGTCACCTGTGGGGACCTTGGAGGGGCCGGGCTACACCTTTCATATGGCATCAACGCTCGCACATCAAACCGGATACCTCTTTGGAATTCGCGCCCCGCTGACCGTGGGTGGCCACGTCATCTTGCAGGACGTCTGGGACCCCGCAGAATTTATTGATCTCATCGAACAGCACGAAATCCAAGTCTCTATGGGTGCCACTCCGTTCTTGGCTGACGTACTAGCGGTCGAAGGGGTAGAGCAACGAAATCTTTCCAGTTGGCAACGATTTGTTTGTGCAGGCGCGGCAGTACCCGAGCCAGTTTTAGAAGATGCGGATGACCGACTGCCCTGCGTCGTACTCCCGGGTTGGGGAATGACTGAGTGCGGTTTATTGACTGTAGGGCGACCATCCGATTCTTTGGCTATGCGTCTCGTAGATGGCCGGCCGCTTCCCGGAAACGAAGTTCGTGTCATCAACGACTCAGGAGACCCGATTGTCGGAATCGAAGGTGACTTGCAATGCCAAGGCTCCCTGCTATTTGCTGGCTACGTTCAGGGCCGAGAACTCACGGAAGCATCGTGGGATGGAGATTGGTTCGAAACCGGAGACCGAGCGGTCATGAATGATGATGGTTCGATCCGCATCACTGGACGCACAAAGGACATCATCATTCGAGGAGGAGAAAATATCCCTGTAAAAGAGATTGAAGACCTTCTGTTGCGTCACCCCCAAGTGATGGGGGCAGCGATAGTCGGGAAACCCGACGAACGCCTAGGCGAAATAGGCTGCGCCTTTGTTGCACCTTCCGGTGAACCACCAACTTTGGAAGACCTCACTGCCTTCCTGGAAACGCACGGCATGACTCGCCAATTTTGGCCCGAAGCCCTGATTGTTGTTGAAGAGTTCCCCATGACGCCCAGCGGAAAAGTTCAGAAATACAAACTTCGGCAAAATTTCTTCGAGGCTGAGTAGCTGCACTCGAAGTATCTTCAACTTTTCGCTGCAACGATCCCCTCTGAGGTGTAGGTCACGGTTGGATCCCAGATCAGCCAGTCGTAAATACCGAGAGACGCGGCGGCATCGATTTGGGCTTTGACCTCCGCTGGTCCATATGGCACCCTCATCGAAAAATCCTGCAACCAAGGAACTAAGGCCGTGTTGGTACCGTCAAGCACGCGCTGAAAGTCGGCCAAAGAGGCCCGCGTGATGTCATATGGTTGCGCTTCAGGATGTGTAACCCCGTATTCACCGCGTGACCAGTGGGACGGATACACCATTGGTGAGACATAGTCGACGTACTGGGCCATTGCTGCCACGTCCTGAGCAATGAATTCACCCCGGGTGGCGGAAATACCGAAAACCGAAACACCTTGGAACACGCCGAATTCCCTTAACAGCGACTGCGACTGTCTCAGAAAATCAACGATCACTGGCGAAGGATCGTCGAGACCAACTCCTGGGATGTACATGCTGTCTAAGCGACCCTCGGGTCGACGCATGTAATCCCAGAGGACATCGTCGATACCCGCTTCGGCTGCTTCCCGAGCGATATCAAGGTTGTACTTCTGCACACCGGAGTTTTGAAAGTTGGTGAAGCCGCCGTACTTACTTAACGGCCGTCCATCGGAAGTCTGGATTACCCAGTCTTGATCGCCCTTAGCCCAAGCATATTTAGCGAGAACTGGATCCCGAAAGGCCACAATGCGACCAATGACTCGCACATCCAAAGCGTGTAGTTCCTCGATCGCTTCGCGAAGGTTGAAGAGGTTGTCCGCTGCTCCGGTTTCTATTGCTAATGGGACGTTGCTGTCGTAACCGACGACTCCGCTTTCATTCTTGAGACTGATTTCGACTGCGGTTACCTTGCCAGCTCGAATCAGATCTAAGACAGAGTTCTTGAGACCATCATGTGCCCATGCGGCAGCGCTTACATGAACGCCTTGAGTTCTGGGATAGGCAATTGGGATAATCATGTTGAAGGTGCTGGTGTTACCAGCACGGTCTATGGCTAAGACTGAGACGGGGCCCGCAGGAGGTTCTTCAAGTTCAAGGACGAAAGAGCCGTCTTTTGTTTCGATCGGAACTCCGCCGACAACAAGAGTCGCTCCCGGTTCGGATGTGCCGGCAATAGTGACGGGCTCATTCATGGGAACTGGCTCCAGAACGTCCGGTAAACCGATCAGAGGGGGGGTGCCATCAACGGTGAAATCGATAGAGCGAGAAACCTGCCCGTACAACCGTCGTTGTACTACTAGCTCCAATGAATGATCACCTTCGGTGAGTGGGGGCACGAGCCAGACAATTCGATTGCCGTAACGTTGAACTCCACTCACAGGGAAGTCATCTAGCAACAGTTGAGCAGAACGAGCGTTTGCGCCGCTCACCGTGAAAGAAATTTGTGCTCCTTCGATTGAGTTTGGTTGCAGGGCCACGCCGTCTTCGATACCGCCAATTTCGATGTCAACCTGGCGGATGGTGATCAACATTAGGACGACACCGACGATCGTCGCGACAGAAGCAAGAGCCATGAGACCCCAACGTCGTCGAGGTGGAACTTGGTCAGGTAGTTGAATGGGGAACAGCGGTCGTCGTACCCCTTTGCGATTTTCACGGGTTGGTCGCGGAAGATTGCTTGCGTAAACAGGAGGATCTTTTTTGATTGGTCGCCAGGGAAACCCCCAACCTTCTGCGGGGTCACCGTCCTCGTTTTGGGCTCTGGGACCGGGTTCTCCCTTCGCTAACGATGGCCCGACTTGTCGTCCGTGAGAAGTGAGTGACCAGCGACCCTCACCTAAGCCAGGAGTGTGCGGCATGGGCGCGGCGAGATCGGTCCGATGAAGATGATCCAGCGCGTTTAATACATCTTCGAGTTCGAGGCCGGAAAGAGTTGAAAGCTCGCTGGGCAAAGCTGTGCCGTCGCGTGACAACAGGTGTCGCAGCACCAGTTTGTGTTGCGGGGCCAGTAGCGGCATTACGACAAGTTAGTGGTGTAAAAGGCGATAGTGACATCGTTGCCCAGTTACGACGAAATAATGGCTTCCCGGGTGTAAGTTCCAGTGCGTGAATGATGCGCAACGGGAAGTTCTTGATTGGGAGAAATATGGCCTAGCGTCTCGCGCTCTGGCAGCTCTGGTAGCTGAAGATGACTATCGACCCGACATCGTTCTTGCCATAGCCCGAGGCGGCCTTTTCGTTGCCGGCTCGCTCGGTTACGCCCTTTCGGTAAAGAATCTCTATGTCATGAATGTTGAGTACTACACAGGAGTGGATGAACGGCTTGATGTCCCAGTCGTCTTACCTCCCTATGTGGACATCGTCGACTTACGTGACACGAAGGTTCTGATCGTTGATGATGTGGCCGATACAGGACACACCCTGGCACTCGTCCGAGATCATTGTCTTGATGAAGTCGCTGAAGTCCGTACCGCGGTGCTGTATGAGAAGTCGCGTTCGGTGGTGCGATGCGAATATGTGTGGAAGTACACGGATATGTGGATCAATTTTCCCTGGTCAACGGAACCACCGCTTGTTGAACCTGGCGACGGTCCCACCGTTCTTGATGCATAGATTCCCTGCTGGAAAACCAAAATGACCTTTTGAGATCGGTTGTTTCAACCTTTATGCGTGGCGCTCACCGTTGTAGTGATGCCCCCTCGAACAAACCACTCTGTCACGACGGTTAACGACTTTGGAGAGATAGCGGCAACCAAGTCATCCAGAATTTGATTGGTAATTGCTTCGTGATGCACACCCTCATTTCGAAAGCTCCAGAGGTACATCTTTAGTGACTTCAGTTCGACTATGTGTTGATCAGGGATGTACGTGATGACAACTGTCGCGAAGTCAGGTTGTCCTGTCACTGGGCACAAGCACGTGAGTTCCGGTGTTTCGCATCGAACTTCGTAGTCACGGCCAGGTTCCGGATTGTCGAGCGCTACAAGATCTTTTGACGGTTCACTTGGCATTTCAAGTGCTCCCTAGGGTTCGGAGAATGCAATATGACGCTACCGTTCGTTAGCGCCTCCTCCGAGGCCACATTTAAACGAGAGAGAATCTCATGACTTCAAGACTGGTGATACGAGAAGCCAGAACATCTGAATACGAAGCGGTAGCAGACTTAACAATGGATGCCTACAGGCCTCTGTTCGCCGATGTTGACCTCCCAGAAGATCTCGGTTGGTACGGGGCGGAGTTACGTGATGTCGCCGGTCGCGCTGTTCGTTCAGAAATTATTGTCGCATTGATGGACGACCAAATCGTTGGGAGTCTCGCATACCACCACGATTACGCAGAAGAAGTGAAGTCAGGCAACCCCCGAGACTGTGCGGGATTTAGAGTTCTTGCGACCGATCCTCATTGTCAGGGTCGTGGCGTGGGAGAAGCCTTGACCCAATGGTGTATCGATAGAGCGCGAGCAGATGGCCGGGCTGCGCTCGTGCTCAACACGACCGATTACATGAAAGCCGCTCAACGGCTTTATCGCCGGCTCGGATTTGAGCCATACCCCGAAATTGGCTATGAGATTGGAGGGAGCCAGCCTGTAGAGGTTTTGGGCTTCCGTTTAGAACTAAGGAACTGAAAGTTGCCGAACCGTCGCGCTGTAATCATTACAACCACCCTGTTAGTTGTGGTCATCGGGACGATGGCCGCGTATGGGGTTTGGAGGGTCCTATCGGATGCCCCGGCGGAAGTTTCATTGGACGCGGCGGTCGCGGTTGTACAAGAACAGGAAGCGTCCAATAATGATGTCGAGAACGAACCTGCAGATCTGGACGCTGACCAAGCCGTCGCGAGTCAACCGTTGTCCCAAGATGGTGTTTGGCGGGTGGACTCCGAAACGGGAAGTTTCAGTTTTGAGCAGTCAACAGGCTCATTTGTGGGATTTAGAGTCAAAGAAGAACTTGCCAAGATTGGTGCGATCACCGCTGTGGGCCGGACCGGTCAAGTAGCCGGTGAACTTTCGATCGACGAAGGCAAGCTCCAGAGAGTTTCGATTACCGCTGACTTATCTTCACTAGTTACAAATGATTCGCGAAGAGATAGGGCTGCACGTCATGCCCTCAACGTAAAGGAAAATCCGATTTCCACCTTTACTTTGAACCAGCCTTTGAAACTACCTGAGACTGATGGATCGGAAGTCTCCCTCCGAGCCAACGGTCAGCTAACCGTCAACGGGATCAGTCGAGATGTTGTTGTTGCACTCCGTGCTCAACTGGTCGAAAACACAATCGTTGTAGTTGGCTCAACTGAGGTCACCTTCGATGACTACGACGTTGCTGTTCCTTCGGCGAGCATTGTCGTCTCAGCTGAAGATCACGGTGTAGTGGAATTTCAATTGCTTTTTGTTCGCGAGTGACTGGCTATTCGCGCATCATTTCCGAGCGACCGATTCCCTCGCCATCCAGAATTTGATCTTCGGCAAGGTCAACTGTGACTTTGAGTAACTCTCCCGTGAAGGCATTCGGTGTTTCATAATGAGATACCGCTGTTCCTCTGTCCATTCCGATATCTAATCCGGACCACGAAATCATCAGAAAGAAAATGTTTTCCGTCTCGTGTGTGGCTACCACCTTGCCATCAATCACCAGGCTTCCGACACCTTGATTCCCTGCTGAGGAACGCGCCATGTGAAAACCCAAGCTTGTTGAACCTTCTGGTACCGGATCGGGTGAACGCACGATCTGGTGGCTGCCCCCTATGTTCAGATCGTGGATCAGATGGCCTTCGTCGTCAATGTAGAGGCTGTACCCGGAAGTAGCGTCGCCATGCGCGATCAATACACCACAAACACCGGAATGAGTCGGCGCGACCAAAGCATCTAGTCGGTAACTACGGCTTCGCAGATCGGGCGCGACATCGCTGGGTAAGTGACCCATGCCCATCCAAAAAGTAAAGGATGTTCGACCGCCCAGATGGCGTTCGGCGTTTTCGGCGAACCGTTCAGCGAAACGATCGTCGAGGGGTAACACCTGGTGCGACCTGGCTTGTTCCCACCAAAGGTCGAGCATGGCCTCAAGTCGGTCCGACTCTGAAGCTGAGAGGTCTTCTGTTTCGTTGAAGTTGTTAGCCAGGTCAAAAAGTTCCCAACGATCTTCTTCGTATGGTGTCCCCGGGGGGTGATAGGCCACTGCCTTCCAACCTTCGTGAACGAGACCTCGATGTCCGAACATTTCGAAATATTGAGTTTTCTTTTCGGTAACTGCATCGGGATCGTCGAAAGTTGAAGCGAAACTTATACCTTCGATGGGTTTTTGCCGGACTCCGTTTATTGCATCGGGAGCCTC
>JASMKJ010000189.1 GCA_030749275.1 Acidimicrobiales bacterium | reverse complement strand
TGAGTGGTCTGAGCGAGAGTATGTCCTACCTTTTCGACCGAGTGTTTTCAGATGGACAGGATTGGAGGTTTGAGCGGCGGTGTCGTGCGAATCTTGAAGTCCATGTCGGTCTCACCAAGTTGTTCAAAGGTCATTGTCGGGCCTCTCTATGGCATCTTGCCCATTCACTGCGATGGGATCCCAGCCGGATAGTTATGTTGCCATTACGGGTGATAGCACGCCGACTAGGACGGCGGGGACGGGTCCTTTTCCAGAAGCGTTATCAAGAGTGGACGGCATGAGTCATGGGATCATTTGGCTATTCGGCCTAACGCTGGCTAGGTGGCAGAACCGCGTCAGGTTCGAGGTGGCGATTGTCCTCATTTCGCGCCTTGTCAGTATGGGGGCTGGCTTTGTCTTCGTGTTGCTGACAGCTCGACATCTGGGCCCGACTGGACGTGGCGAGATCGCTCTTGCATTTACGGTTGCGTGGGGTACCACCAGCCTCGCGAACCTGGGCACACCTACTAGTGGCCGAGTTCGGCTGCTTAGCTCTGAGAGCTCAATCGGACCAAGAGACGTACTGTCTCTCACGCTTGCCCTAGTACCGTTGCAGACGGTCTTGTCAGCAGCTTCTGTTTTTGCTATATCCAGAACGTCTGTCAGTCTGGGTTGGCGGCTCTCGTTGGTCGTAGTAGTTCTGAGCGTGGCGACAATGATGTTCAGTTCTGTTGTCATGGTTTGTTACGGCCTCCGCCGGTATCGCACTGTCTTGGTCGCTGAGTTGAGTGTCGCAGTTGTTGAGGTGTTAGTTCTACTTGTACTTCTGTCCATTGCGCGGCTTACGACGGTCACTGCAGTGGCCACTATGGCGATGGGTCTCTCAGTAGGGGCAATTGGGATGGCGAGTCGACTGGGTGTAGCGCAGCGATCAAAGAAGAATGCAGTTGGTAGGAAGTGGCGGACGCTGATTGTGGAGGGTCGTTCTCCCCTGGTAGGCGCTGTTTCGCACTTTCTCGCACTTCGGGTCAGTCGACTGGTACTTGCTGTCACAGTTGGTGCCCATTCGTTGGGACTGCTTACAGTTTCCTTAGCGATTCCAGAGGCCCTCAGAGTCATTCCTAAGGCATTCGGGCAGGTGGTGGCGGACAGAGGCCGCAGTGGAACCGACTCGGTACGAGTTGCACATAGACACATCAGGCTGTTCCTGCTGGGCTATTCCCTAGTCCTCCTATTTGCATTTCTTGTCGGCTCGTTTCTTGTTCCGGTGGTTTTCGGGCCAGGGTTCGGTGCTGCG
>JASMKJ010000188.1 GCA_030749275.1 Acidimicrobiales bacterium | reverse complement strand
ATGGCGCCATCTCTCCGTGGTGGAGCCCGTTGCCATCTCCTCCGTGGTGGGCAAAGGTGGGGCTGGCTATCTAGAGGCCGTTGACATGGCAATTGATGCTTGCACCCAAAACGATGGTTGATCTACCAGAGCTACAACGAGCCCCCCGCATAAGCAACCTGCGTCATGCAATGAGTAACGCGTCCTTAGATAGCTTTATGACATCAGACCGCACCAGCATTAGATGGCTCAGTGGATTTACTGGCTCGGCTGGCACACTCCTGGTCACTGAAGACACGCTTCAACTATTAACAGACGGGCGTTATAGCGAACAGGCACCAAAAGAGACCGCAGGAACTGAAATTGAACTCTGCATTGGTGACAGGCAACATCACAAACAAGTAATGCGCCACAAACTTTCGCAGTCAGCAACATTGGCTCTCGAAGCGGATCGCATCAGCTGGGGAGAGGTCGAAGAATTAAAAGAAGCTGTCGAGATCGCTTTAGTGCCGGCAAAGGGTTTGCTCTCAGATTTACGAAAAGTGAAAGAACCTGAAGAAGTAGCGCGTCTAGAAGCAGCAGCGACGATCGCAGATAAAGCATTGGCTCAAGTGGTCCTAGGGCTTGGTGATGAGCCAACCGAAAAGGAATTTGCCCGTGTCCTCGATAACGCCATGCTTAAGCTAGGAGCCGAATCGCTTTCGTTTGAAACCATATGTGCCAGCGGTCCGAATGCCGCGTTGCCCCACGCAAGGCCTTCAACCCGAACAATTCGACCCGGGGACCTAGTCATTGTGGACTTCGGGGCGGTCGTCGACGGATACCACTCTGACATGAGCAGAACATACGCAATTGGAGATGTAGGCCAGAATTGCTGGAACATGTTGGAGTCGGTGACAGCAGCCCAGAAACACGGGTGCGAGACAGTTCGACCCGGGGTGAAGGCATCTGATGTGGATAACGCCTGCCGGTCACACTTAGCGAAGAAAAACCTGTCCGAATATTTCGTTCACGGGACAGGACACGGTGTAGGCCTCGAAATTCATGAAGCTCCATGGATCAACTCTCAGAGTGATGAGATACTCGAAGAATTCCAAGTAGTCACTGTGGAGCCGGGGGTGTACCGTCCCGGTGTTGGCGGTGTTCGAGTAGAAGACACCGTGTTGGTTACGTCGTCGGGACATCGGCGACTCACAACGGCCCCCAAAGATTCAGTGATTTAGTTGAGTCAGAAACCCGAAGGAAGCCTATGTCGATATCCACTTCAGATTTTAAGAATGGGATGACTATTGATTTGGACGACGGTCTCTTCCAAATCTCGGAATTTCAACATGTGAAGCCAGGCAAAGGAGGAGCATTTGTTCGGACCACCTTGCGAAACGTACGTACCGGGGCTGTGATCGAACGAACCTTCCGAGCCGGGGAGAAAATGGAACGCGCTGTTATTGACAAACGGGAGATGCAGTACCTGTACTCAGATAGCAGCGAGTTTGTGTTCATGGATAGCGAAACTTACGAACAACTGCAGGTTGACCGGCAACAACTCGGCAACGTGGCCGACTATCTCGTTGAAGGCAATGTTGCTGTATTGCAGATGTACGGTAGCGAAATAGTTGGGACGGAACTTCCCGCATCGGTCGTCTTAACTGTCTCCGAAACGGAACCAGGTATACAAGGAGACCGAGTGTCTGGAGCGCGCAAAGCAGCGACCATGGAAACCGGTGTCGTAGTCCAGGTGCCTCTGTTTGTTGAAACAGGAGAACGACTCAAGGTGGATACGCGAACGGGTGACTATATCGAGAGAGCAAACGAGTGAGCGATGACCCCTTCGCCCCAAGTGCCTCAGCTCAGAAGAGAGAGGCGAGAGAGCGGGTGATTGAGTTGCTCTACGAGTCAGAAATCAGGGGAGTTCCAGTTACCGATCTCCTAGAAGACCAGGTCATGCCACCTGCGCAAATGGTCAGCGACCTCGTGCTCGGCGTCTCCCAAGATATTGAACGAATTGATGCTGAAATCGACGCGTACCTCCACGAAGGTTGGTCGCTGGACCGCCTTGGAATATTGGACCTCTGGATTCTCCGCTTAGGTGTCCATGAATTGCAACTAGGAAACGCGCCGGTAGCGGTGGTGATCAACGAGGCCGTCGAACTGGGTAATCGTTTTGGTGCGACAGACGAAAGTGGAGCCTTCATTAATGGTGTTCTCGGAAGCGCCGCCCGCGACATTCGTTGAAAAATTCAACTGAGCGGTAATGGTCATGGTGTAGAAGGTTCTTTCCACTAAGATCCACACCTGACCGTGAAGCGAGTCCAGAGAGGCTCGTACGGCAGGAGGAAATACAGTGGCCGACCGCGAGCGCCGTATGACGCCCCCTTACGGGGGCGTTTTCGTTGCACGAACCACCGTTTTGGATGCGTCGCAAGTCCGCAGGGCACTGACCCGCATCAGCCATGAAATCATTGAGCGTAATCAAGGCCTTGATGATGTTGTACTCGTGGCACTTCAAACCGGAGGCGTCGAGATAGCCCGATTGATTGCTCGGATTCTTTTTGAAATTGACGGGGTCGACGTTCCGTTAGGGACGCTTGATGTCGCGTTGTACAGAGATGACATCGCTCTAAGACCGGTTATGCCAGAAGCAGAGACAGATATTGAGATCGACCTTGGAGGCAAAGTAGTGGTCCTAGTCGACGACGTCCTGTTCACTGGCAGAACCATCAGGGCAGCCCTTGATGCGTTGACCGATTTCGGTCGCCCACGTGCTGTCCAGTTAGCTGTAGTGATTGACCGAGGGCACCGCGAGTTGCCCATTCGACCAGATTTTGTCGGAAAGAACTTACCTACTCGCCGCGATGAGCTAGTTGACGTCAACCCGGAAGGAGTGTTGCTAGGGGAGATGCGTAAATGACCAGTCACCTGATTGACCTTAAGGATTTGGATAACAGTGCAATACGAGAGTTGCTGCATCTCACTGATCGATTCGTGGAAGTTTGCCAACGACCAATTCCGAAAGTTCCGGCGCTAAGAGGACGAACGATTGCAATGGTCTTCTTCGAAGATTCAACTCGAACTCGAATGTCTTTTGATCTAGCGGCACACCGACTTTCTGCAGACGTTCTTGAGTTCCCAACACATACCTCTTCGCTATCGAAAGGCGAAACCCTTCAAGACACAGTGGAAACCATCAGTGCATTAGGGGTTGATGCTCTTGTCATCCGTCACAGTTCAGGAGGACTTCCGAGAGAAATAGCGGACGGAGTCGGAGAGACAATTGCTGTAATTAATGCTGGTGATGGTTTGAATGCTCATCCGACGCAGGGATTACTTGACGCCTACACCCTGTGCCAGCACTTCAACGGGTCGGCAGGGATCAATGCCTCATTGGAAGGAATCCGAATAGGGATAGTCGGAGACATAAAGCACAGCCGTGTCGCGCGGAGCGATGTCACCGCATATTCCAGTCTTGGAGCAAAGATCACAGTCGTGGCCCCGGCTTCGCTACAGCCAGATGACATTGGAGATTGGCCAGTCGAAGTATCCGATGACTTAGATGATGTGCTTCCGGAACTTGACGTCGTCGGATTGCTTCGAATCCAAAATGAACGGATAGATGAAGAGTTGGTTCTTTCGCTAGATGAATACATAGAACGCTTTGGAATGACTGAAGTTCGTGCGAATTCCATGCGGAGTGAGGTAGTGATTACTCACCCGGGTCCAGTCAACCGTGGTATCGAAATCGCCGACGCAGTTTTAGACAAGAGACCGAATGTTCTAGTGCTGAAGCAGGTCACAAACGGAGTAGCTGTTCGAATGGCTGTTCTCTTTCGGCTCCTTGGACTCGGAATCGAGATTGATTGATGTCATCTCCTCTTGGTCAAAGATGTCTCACAAGAGTTTCACCCTTGAATG